>JAJQFQ010000068.1 GCA_021201035.1 Clostridiales bacterium | reverse complement strand
ATGACTGCGTCAGCAGTCATGTCCGTTTACTATGAAAGTGTCATCAATAGACAGACTCGTGAGGCAGCTGCAGATGAGACAGACGACAGTATCGGAAAACGAAATATCAGCGCTGACCGGAAAAATTCTGCCTCCGGATAAGCAGGCCATGGAGGCAAGCCGCAGGCATTGGAACAGTCTGGCTAAGCCGCTGGGAAGTCTTGGCAGGCTGGAGCAGGCTGTCACGCAGATTGCCGGTATACAGAGAACAGCCGGAGTATGTATAGACCGCAAGGCTTTGGTTGTCATGTGTGCGGATAACGGGGTGGTCGAGGAGGGCATTTCCCAGAGCGGCCAGGATGTGACGGCCGTCGTTGCGGAGAATTTTCTGGATGAAAAATCCTGCGTCTCCATTATGTGCCGGAAAAGCGGAGCGGATATTTTCCCGGTAGATATCGGTATGGCGGCGGATACGCCGCGAGTAGAAAAACGGAAAATCGCGTATGCCACAAATAACATGGCATGCGGACCTGCCATGACAAGACAGCAGGCGGCCGACGCTGTCCTGACAGGCATGCATAAAGCACAGGAACTCTGGTCGGCGGGGTATCAGATTCTGGCAACCGGTGAGATGGGAATCGGAAATACCGCGACCAGCAGTGCGATGGCAGCAGTTTTTCTCAACGTGCCTGTGGAAGAGGTGACCGGACGCGGTGCCGGACTGTCTTCTGAGGGATTAGTAAGGAAGATTCGGGTCATCCGGCAGGCGATTCAGGTAAATCGGCCGGATCCGGCCGATCCGCTGGATGTATTGGCGAAAGTCGGGGGGCTGGATATCGCCGGGCTTACCGGTGTATTTCTCGGTGGGGCATGCTGCGGTCTGCCGGTTGTTATTGACGGAATTATTTCTTCCGTGGCCGCATTGACAGCTGTTCGTATGGCGCCTGCCTGCGCGTCCTATATGCTTGCTTCTCATGTTTCAAAGGAACCTGCGGCACAGCTGCTTTTGTCTGCACTGAATAAAGAGGCTTTTCTGACCTGTGATATGTATCTGGGGGAGGGAAGCGGAGCAGTTGCGTTGTTTCCATTGCTGGATCTGGCTGTGGAGGTGTATGGCAGGATGAGCAGTTTCGGAGAAGCGGGGATACGGCCGTATGAACGGCTGGTATAATGTTTGCTATATATGGTATATTGAGAAACCTTTCGTTTACTGGTGAATGACAGTTTATGTGGGTATTCTTCTTCTTTACCGGACGGTATTGCGAAAGCGGCGAGCGTGTGTTATTATTTATATATCAATTGCCGGAAAGGATGAGAAAATATGCCGTTATTGAAAGAGGAAACATATACCATAGACGATATTTACGCATTGCCGGACGGACAGCGGGCAGAACTGATCGACGGACAGATTTATGACATGGCGCCGCCTAACAGGAGGCATCAGGGTTTGATTATGGAACTGAGTTTTTTGATTCGTGATTATATCAAAAAAAAGGGCGGCTCCTGCAAGGTTTATCCCGCTCCTTTTGCTGTCAGACTGAATGCGGATGACAGGACGTATGTGGAACCGGATATTTCCGTGATCTGTGACCCGAAGAAACTGACGGACAAAGGATGTACAGGTGCACCGGACTGGATTACCGAGGTGGTTTCCCCGGGATCGAAGAGGATGGATTATTCCATTAAGCTGTTCAAATATCGTACGGTCGGCGTTCGTGAATACTGGATTCTGGATGCGGATAAGAATCGTATCACGGTTTATGATCTGGAAAATGACGATATGGAAGATTATACATTTTCGGATCAGGTAAAAGTGCGTATCTATGAAGATTTGATCATAGATTTTTCCGAAATAGATATATGAGAAAGTGACAGTTGATTGTTATTCAGCTTTTATGTAATCGACGCCGGCAGATTTGACCGGCGTTGATTTTTTTCTGTGAATTTAAGCTGAATTTAAAAGAAAATCATGTTGAATCCTCTCAGTTGAGATGCTATACTTGAATGGACCTTTACGGTCATTCGGTTATGGGGCGATTGATTTTATATATAGAGATGCATAAAGGAGCAGACGATGATGGAACAGTACAAACAGGAATTCATTCAGTTTATGGTAGAGTCCGATGTGTTGAAATTCGGAGAGTTTACATTGAAGAGCGGGAGGAAATCTCCTTTTTTCATGAATGCGGGGGCATATGTGACAGGCTCGCAGCTGCACAGATTAGGTGAATATTACGCGAAAGCGATTTATAATACATACGGCGCGGATTTTGATGTTTTATTCGGCCCCGCTTATAAGGGGATCCCGCTTTCCGTGGTGACGGCAATCGCTTTTTATGAGTTGTACGGCAAGGAGATCCGCTATTGCTCGAACCGTAAGGAGGCGAAGGATCACGGCGACGCCGGCATTCTGCTGGGCAGCGGTCTGCAGTCCGGCGACCGGGTGGTGATCATAGAGGATGTGACGACTTCAGGTAAGTCCATCGAGGAGACATTCCCGATCATTCAGGCACAGGGTGATGTGACGATCGTGGGTCTGATGGTTTCCCTGAACCGTATGGAAGTGGGAAAGGGCGGCGAGAAGTGTGCGCTGGATGAGATCCGGGATCTCTACGGTTTTGCGACGAATGCCATTGTTACGATGGATGAGGTGACAGAGTGTCTGTATAACAAACCCTGCGGCGGCAGGATTGTGATTGATGATACATTAAAAGCGGCAATTGACGCATACTATGAACAGTATGGAGCAAAACAGAATTAACTGTATGGCAGTCACAATTATGAAGGGTTTATTATATGTTCATCAGTAAGCATAAAAAGAGCATCAGGACTCTGTGCTGGGTTCTGTTCTTTGTATATATTGCCGTGCTGATTTATTTCCTGTTTTTTTCCGAAATGCTCGGTCGCAGCGGATCGGAACGGACATATCATTATAATCTGATCCCGTTTAAGGAGATCAGCCGTTTTCTGACGTATCGTGAGCAGTTGGGATTCCCGGCCGTATTTTTGAATCTGGCAGGCAATATTCTGATTTTCATGCCTTTCGGCTTTCTGCTGCCGACGATGAGCAGAAGGCTGAGGGGTTTGTTTCGTGTCATACTGCTGGGGTTTGAACTGAGCCTTGGTGTAGAGTGTGTGCAGCTGGTTACGAGAACCGGCAGCTTTGACGTTGATGATATGATTCTGAATACGCTTGGTTGTCTGATCAGCGTGCTGATCTATATGGTGATTCAGCACAGACGTGATGTGACTGCAGACCGCCGCAGAGCGGCACGCAGGGAAGAACAGGCCGGTCTGTAGATAACTAAGAGCGGATTGCAGAGGGAACCGGGTCGGTTTTGCAGATGACCGAAAGCGGATTACAGAGAAGACCGGGTCGGTTTGCGGATGACTGAGAGTGCAAATGCAGGCAGGAACGGTTCCCGCAGCGGGAGGACAGATGATGGCGAACAGAAGAAGAGAATATTTTCGCAAAACAAGAAAGACGCGTATACGGGATCTGAAGCATTCCAGGACCGGATGGATCGGTATGTTGTGTGCCTGGACAGCGGCAGCGGTGTTTATAGTGTCGGCCGTATATTCATTTTTTTACGCGGGGGACGCTGGATTTCAGGTAGGGAGTACAGGGCTCGTCGGCCTTGTATTGGCTGTCGGAGCATTCATTCTCGGAATTCTCGCCGTTCGCGAGCAGAAGGTTCGCCCTGTTCCACCCCGGATCAGCATGATATTGGGTGCGGTTTTGACGGCAGTGTTTGGCGGATTATATGCATATGGGTTTGCTTTATTATGATGATACCAGGGTCAAAAGGTCATGAATGGAGGCGGCTATGGGAGATTCAGCATGGAATACGGCGGAAGGTTCATTAATACAGGAGCGCTATGATCTGGTGGTTGATCGGATCACGAGGATTCCTTCGGATCATCAGATCCCGGAAAGGTATCGTGACTATTTCGAAAAAATGTCTGTTTTTCTTTTGAAAACGACAGAAATATATGATAAAAAACAGGATGGGAGCCTGATCGTGCGTACGATGGAGCAGTGTCAGGCGGATCAGGAAGAATTATACCGGCAGATCAGACCGGAGTATTATCAGACCGGCTATGCGAATCCTGCGTATGCGGTGAGCCGTTTCGGAGAGGAAGCCGGTCAGCTGCTGTCGCTGCTTTGTTCTGAACTGGAGGGATGTATTGCGTGGGCGTTTCGGGGGAGGCAGCACGAACTGGTTCTTCTGCTGGAACTTTTTGTGCAGATTTACAACTGCCTGGAGGAAGATGATATAAAGGAAGCACGGGATACGGTGTACTGGTTTTTCCATGATTACAGTGAGGTTTTTGTGGAAAATCAGATTCATGATATGATCTGTCCGGAGGATAATTTTTTCATTGATATTGTCATGCACGCGGATTTGGATGACTTGCGGTATCTCTACCAATATGGTCTTCCGGTGAGTGAAAATGACCTGTCCATTGCTTCATTTATGAATCGGCTGTCGGATGATCAGATTCAGTCGATGGCGGACACTTATACCGAAGGATACCGCATCGGTTTCGAGGCGGCAGGCATTGATCTTTCAAAGAAGAAAACCGTGGAGCTGCATTTCCCTATCGGTTTTGAACGGATGATGCGGGCGGCGATTCTGAATTTTAAAAAACTTGGCCTGGCGCCCTGTGCGGCACGGGAACCGGTTTCTTCTTTTGAAAATAAAGGAAGAATGAAAAGAGGCATTTATTCTGCTTCCGTGAATCGGCAGTATGATTTCGATCACAGGGAGGATCGGGCATATTATTTTGATAAATCGTTTGCGGAGCGGCGGCTGGAAGTGCTGCGGACGGTATTCGAACAGCATAAGCAGGAGGCGCTTGTATATGCGGGACCGGCGGTTGTGGAAGTGTTCGGTGAGACGCCGTTTTCTCCGGCAAGCTGTGAGGGCGCGATTCATTATGATGAAGAGCAGCAGCGGTTGAATGTCCGCTTTTCTTCGGAGTCGGGTCAGATTACGTATCACTATATCCCCGGAGAGGAGCGCAGCTTCACGATCATCGCGTTTCCGACGCCGGAGATCGGAGACCGCTTCGAGGAGATTTTTGCTGAGACAGTCAGGATCAACACGCTGGATTACTATAAATATCAGGAGATGCAGCAGCGGCTGATCGATGTCCTGGACGGTGCGGCGCAGGTTCATATTACAGGAAACGGAGAAAACCGCACAGATCTGACGGTTTCCGTTATGCCGCTGGCTGATCCGGATACACAGTCTGCGTTTGAAAACTGTGTGGCGGATGTCAACATACCGGTGGGCGAAGTGTTTACTTCACCGGTTTTGCAGGGAACGAACGGTATACTCCATGTATCGGAGGTGTTTCTGAATGGTTTGCAGTTTCGGAATCTGGAGATCGTTTTTCGGGACGGTATGATCGATTCTTACACCTGCACGAATTTTGATTCGGAGGAAGAGAACCGGAAGTATATTAAGGATAATGTGCTGATGCACCATGACACACTTCCCATGGGAGAGTTCGCGATCGGCACGAATACTGCGGCTTACCGTATGGCGCGGACGTACGGCATCGCGGATAAACTGCCGATCCTGATTGCGGAAAAGACGGGACCTCATTTTGCGGTAGGTGATACCTGCTATTCTCATGAAGAGGAGGTTGAGCGTAAAAACCCGGACGGGAAGTCAATCGTGGCAAAGGAAAACGCGGTGAGCGCTCTCCGGGGTGAGGACCCGGCGAAGGCTTATTTTAACTGCCATACGGATATCACGATTCCCTATGATGAGCTTGGAGCGATTACGGCTGTTTATCCCGACGGTATGAAGGCGGATATCATCAGGGACGGACTGTTCCGGGTGGAAGGTACGGAGGAACTGAACGAGCCGCTGATATGTGAAATGCAGTGATGTTTTTTCCGGAGGATGCATTGAAATCGAAACAGAACTATGCCATAATATTTCAGAAAAACAGCTGGAAAGCGGGCAGGTCAGGGATGCAAAAACGGCGCTGTCGAAGATGAGGAAAACTATTATAGAATATTATAAAGAAGAAAATTGTAAAAAATATGGAGCGGAGGTAAAAGTATGCCAAAAGTAGGAATTGTCATGGGCAGTGATTCGGATATGCCCATCATGTCAAAAGCAGCGGAGATTCTTGATAAACTGGGGATTGATTATGAGATGCGGATTATTTCCTCCCACCGCGAGCCGGATCTCTTTTTCGAGTACGCGAAGAGCGCGGAGGATCGGGGATACAAAGTTATCATTGCCGGAGCGGGAAAGGCGGCGCATCTTCCGGGTATGTGCGCGGCAATCTTTCCCATGCCTGTCATCGGCATTCCGATGAAGACATCGGATCTGGGAGGTGTGGATTCCCTGTACTCGATTGTGCAGATGCCGACCGGTATTCCGGTGGCGACAGTCGCTATCAACGGTGCTGCAAATGCCGGTATTCTGGCGGCAAAAATCCTCGCGACCGGAGACCCGGAGCTTCTGGATCGTCTGAAGGCGTATTCCGGGGAATTAAAAGAACAGGTTGAGGCGAAAGATGCCCGTCTGCAGGAGACCGGCTGGCGTGAGTACAGTAATTCTTAAAAGGATATGACTGACTGCTTGTGTCTGACTTTGTGAAAATATTCGAGAGTACATTTATACAATAACAGGAGGCAACTATGGATTATAAAACATCAGGCGTTGATATCGAGGCCGGCTACAAGTCCGTGGAACTGATGAAGGAGCATGTAAAAAAGACGATTCGCCCGCAGGTTCTCGGCTGACTTGGCGGAT
>JAJQFQ010000041.1 GCA_021201035.1 Clostridiales bacterium | reverse complement strand
ATCCGGGATCGTGTGCTTCATATTTTCCGCGTCCTGATGAATGATAATGTAAAAGCACGCATTCAGCGTGCGGACGGCAGTTATACGCGTGTTCAGCCCGGAACGGAAGAGCCGTTGCTGGCACAGAACTTTTTTATGATTCATTGAGTTGTGCTGCTACAACAGCACAGTATACATATCACCGGACATGAAGTCGAAAGGCTTTGTCCGGTGATTTGCTTGCTTAGAGGATTACTTTGTGGTAAGCTGTGATAGTGATGATACCAGGGTCAAAAGGTCATGAATGGAGCGCTTGCGGTCCGATTCATGACTTTGGGACCCGCCAAAACATGAGGAAGTAGCAAATTTGACCGGTTTTTGGTCAAATTTAGCGGATTCCGAGTGTTTTGAGGATTGCAGGAGTGCTTAAGCACGGAGCAATCCGTAAGTATCATCAATAGCAAAGGCTTTTGACCCGGACATCATGGTGATACAAAAGGCAGAGGAGAGGTGCGATATGCCGAAGCTGACAGAAAAAGCGAGTGACATCATGGAGGAACAGGACAGAGAGCAGGCAAAACGCAGGGAACTGGCAGCCAGGATTATGATTCTTGCCCGGGATCAGCTGATGATTTCGATGCGCTTTCTTGATCGGGCGTTGTTTCGCATGCCGATGGTACCGACCGATACGGTTGCCACATACGGTGTTGACGGGAGAACGGTTTTTTTCAATACGGATCATGTGCTGCGCTCCTTTCAGCAGGAGAAAAATCGGTGCGAGCGGGCGTTCCTTCATATGATTTTTCATTGTATTTTCAGTCATCCGTTTCAATATGAGAAGCTCGACCGTGCCTGCTGGGATCTGGCCTGTGATGTTGCGGTGGAGAAGACGATTCTGGATTTGCAGCTTGCGGAGGTGCGGCTTGATGATGATAAGAAACGTCTGAGGGAACTGAAGCGCATAGAGGCGGATATACCGATTTTGACTGCGGAAAGGATATACCGCTTTCTTCTGGATAAGCCGGAGAAGGCTGAGATGTACCTGCAGTTGGCAGAACTGTTTGCACAGGATGATCATCTGCACTGGATTCCGAAAAAGGAGACGGATGCCGCAGACCGGACGGGAGATACGCTGACGACTGACACGAGGACCGCTATGGTGGGATGTCATGAGGCGGACCGCGGTGAGGATGGCGAGCAGGCGGATGATATTGATGAGGCGCTGGTCGGACAGACACAGGATGACTGGGCGGATGTCAGTCAGCATGCGAAGCTGGATATTGAGACTTTTTCTAAAGAACAGGGTTTCGGATCCGGCAGTCTGCTGTGGAATCTGCAGGAAGCTCTGCGTGAGAAGTATGATTACGGTGAGTTTTTAAAAAAATTCGCGGTGCTCGGTGAGGAGATGCATATCAATGATGACGAATTTGATTACATATACTATACGTATGGGCTGAAGCTGTATGAGAATATGCCGCTGGTGGAGCTGCTGGAGTATCGGGAGAATAAGCGTATTCGGGAATTTGTCATTGCTCTGGATACATCCGGTTCCTGTCAGGGTGCTACGGTGGAGAAGTTTTTGCGAAAGACCTATGATATTCTGAAAAATACGGAGAGTTATTTTCAGCGTGTCAATATTCACATTATCCAGTGTGATTCCAAAATCCAGCAGGATGTGAAGGTTACGACGGATGAGGAGTTCGACGCATATATGCAGGACGTACAGCTTTCCGGCTTCGGCGGGACGGATTTCCGGCCGGTGTTTGAGTATGTGGACAGCCTGATCAGCCGGCATGAGTTTTACAATCTGCGCGGACTTATTTATTTCACTGACGGAAAAGGAACCTTCCCGGAGCATGCGCCTGACTATGAGACTGCCTTTGTTTTTATTGAGGACGGTTTTTCAATTCCGGACATACCGTCCTGGGCGATCCGGCTGGTGCTTCGTGAGGATGAGCTATATTGAGAAAGTGTCGTGAACAGACAGATGGGAATGCCTGCGCCGGCAGGCAGGAACAGATAAGATATAAAGACATAGGAGTGGGTTATGAATATACAGGAAGCAAAGGAACAGATTGAAAAGGCAGTAAAGATTTATCTGGAGAAGGATGCTTACGGCAACTATCGGATTCCGATCACGCGGCAGAGACCGGTTTTTCTGCTCGGGGCACCGGGCATCGGCAAGACCGCGATTATGGAGCAGATTGCTGCGGATATGGATCTTGCGCTGGTTTCTTATTCTATGACACATCATACCAGACAGAGCGCGCTAGGACTTCCGTTTATCAGCCATAAGAATTACGGCGGTATGGAGTTTGATGTGTCTGAGTATACGATGAGCGAGATCATCGCCTCGGTGTATGAGATGATGGAGCGGACCGGTAAGAAAGAGGGCATTCTTTTCCTTGATGAGATCAACTGCGTTTCCGAGACGCTGGCACCTTCCATGCTGCAGTTTTTGCAGTACAAGACATTTGGAAAGCACCGTGTGCCGGAGGGATGGGTGGTGGCTACAGCTGGAAACCCGCCTCAGTTTAACCGTTCCGTGCGGGAGTTTGACGTGGTGACGATGGACCGCATGAAAGTGCTTGAGGTGGAGGCTGATTATGATGCGTGGAGGGCTTACGCGGTCAACCGCGGGATTCACGGGTCGGTGATTACATATCTGGATATCAAAAAGAACGATTTTTACGTGATTGAGAATACGGTGGACGGGAAATCTTATGTGACGGCCCGCGGATGGGAGGATCTGTCAGAGACGATCTATCTGTATGAGGAGAATGATTTTGAGGTGGATGAGATCCTGATCGGCCAGTATCTTCGCAACAGACGTATCTGCAGGGAGTTTGCCGCTTACTATGATCTGTATCAGAAATATAAAAAGGATTATCAGGTGCATCAGATCCTGTCAGGACAGGCTGGGGCGGACATTTACAGACGTGCGAAGAAGGCAGGATTTGACGAACGCCTCTCATTGATCGGATTACTGCTGGACGCGATTCAGATAGAGATCCGTGACAATATTTATCTCGAGGATGCGCTGCGCAGGCAGCTGCTGATCCTGAAGGATGTGAAAAAAGAACTGGAGGATTTAAAACAGTGGGAGATGGAGAATGTTCTGAATATTTTCCGATCAAAATGGGAGTCTCTGGAACAGCAGATCGTGTGTGAAGATGAGGCCGGTTCACTCAGTGATATTGAAAAAAGAGAATTACAGATGGTCATTGAGGCGCTGCGTCTGGATGCCAGGGCGGTTCACATGGCGGATATGACCAGGCCGAAAGATGTCATTGACCTGATCCGGGAACGCTTTGATCGGGAAGTGACACAGATGAAAGCGGTGCGTGCCGGGATCAGCGAAAAACTGTCCAATCTCTTTTCGTTTGTGGAGAAAACATTCGGAGCGGGAAATGAAATGCTGGTGCTGGTGACGGATCTGACGGTAAACCGCAACAGTGCGGCGTTTATCGCCCGCTGCGGCTGCAGGGAATATGAGAAATATAATAAACAATTCCAGATTTATGAAAGACAGCAGGAAATAGAGGATGCGGTACAGAAATTACAGCTATGATGTGACAGATGACGGGGTCGTGATTAAGGCGTATCTTCCGGATACGGATTCAGAGGAAACGGACTATTTGTCAGATACGGATCCAATGGATTCGGGAGATATAACGCAGGCGGAGGATGTGATTTGCCTGCGAATACCGTCCCGTATCGATGGCCTTCCGGTAGTGGAAATCGGCGAGGAGGCGTTTTCGGAGAACGGAACGCTGCTTGGCCGTGTCGAGATTCCGCCGACTGTCCGGAAAATCGGAAAAGGCGCGTTTCGGATGTGTATCAGCCTGACGGAACTGGTTTTGCCGGAGGGGCTGGAGCGAATTGAGAAGGAGGCATTTTTTCTGACGCCTCTGGAGGAATTGATTTTGCCGGCGTCTTTACAGGTGATAGAGAACCCGTGGGAAATGGCCGCAATTCGTTTTCATATAGCGCCGGGGAATCCGTATTTTTTTACCGACGGATTCTGTCTGTTCCGCAAAGAGGAAATAAAGACAGAATTGCTGACTGCCCGACAGACGGATGAGAGGTTTGTGTATGAGATTCCGGAGGGAACGACCGTGATCGGGGAAAATGCGCTTTCCAGCAACGCGGCGCTCCGAAAGGTGATATTGCCTTCGTCGGTGGAAGTGATCGGTGAGGCGGCATTTGAGGGATGCCAGAATCTGTCAGAAGTCACGTTGCGGGAGGGTCTTTGTGACATTCGTGCCAACGCGTTCAGCCACTGTATCTGTCTGAAACAGCTGCGGCTGCCTGCTTCCGTGAAAATGATCGGGCGCTGTGCGCTGTCTGATACATTCGGGTGGAGTGAGGAACTGCGCGGTCTTGAACGCATCACTGTGGCAGACGGGAATGTACATTTTTCGGCTGATGAGGATGCATTGTTTGAAATCGGGGATGATGAAGACAGATATCTGGTGAAATATTTCGGCCGGAGCCGGGAGTATCGAATCCCGGGAGATGTGAGCTGGATTCTGCCGGGTGCTTTTCGGCGTGCGGCTCTGCGAAGCTGTCTGATTCCGTCTTCTGTGAAGGATGTCGGTTCGGATGCGTTCAGGGAATGCAGGGATCTGGAATATCTGGAACTGGAGGAGTCTGGCGCGGTGATTTATGTGCCCGCGCAGCCGGCGTACCGGAAGGATGAGATTGCCGGGCTTTTTTATTCCCGGGAAAGAAAAAACGTACAGGAGGCAAAGGCGGAGCCGTTTTTTATGCCGGAACAATGGAAGATTTTTGCCTTTGCGGCGCCTTCTGTCGTGAAACGCGGACGCCGGGATGACGCCGGCGAAGGGTATGTGTTTGATTACAGAGGATATGATGAGCTGTTTGATACATACTTGAATTTGCCGGACCGCTGCGGCATGGCCTGCTGCAGACTGATGTATCCGGTGCTGCTGGATGCCGCTTCGGCGGAGCGGTACCGCTCTTTTATTGAGGAAAACCTTCCGGATATCCTGCACGGCATTCAGAAAATGCAGGATATGAATCGGTTGGTGCAGCTGTCGGAACTCGGTTTTTTTACGACGGAAAATATCGAGGAAAGTCTGGAAGTTTTCAGCCGCGCGGGACAGGCGAAATTCACGGGTTTTCTGTTGAATTATAAAAAGGAGCATCTTCGGGACAGTGCGTTTGATTTTTCATTTTAAAACAGAAGTGATTATGGTATACTAAAAAATATCTGCTCAGATCTGCAGAGGAAACAGGATTATGAGAGACAGACATAATGAATATATAAGTATTTTATGCATGTATTAAAGGAGGATATGCTTATGTTTAAAACACCATCAGCCTGCATTGAGGCGGATCAGGATGCGGTCGCAAAGGTTGTGCTTATGCCGGGGGATCCGCTGCGCGCAAAATTTGTCGCGGAGACGTATCTGGAGAATCCGGTTTTATTCAATGACGTGAGAAATATGTACGGTTATACGGGTACCTATCGGGGAAAGCGGATTTCCGTGATGGGAAGCGGGATGGGTATTCCGTCCGCAACATTGTATGCACATGAACTGTATACATTTTTTGGTGTGGAGTCCATCATACGTATCGGTTCTTCGGGTGCTCTTTTAGATGATATGGAGTGTCGGGATATTGTGATTGCCATGGGCGCCTGCACGAATTCCGATTTCGCGCACCAGTACAATTTCCCCGGGACATTGGCACCGACCGCGGATTTTGATATGCTCTATGATGCAGTCTCCATCTGCAGGGACAGAGGGACGAAGATTAAAGTAGGGAACGTGTTTACAACAGACATGTTTTACAATGCACAGCCGGATATCCCGCAGAAGGCGAGAGATCTCGGCATGGTCAGTGTCGAGATGGAGACAGCCGGATTGTATCTGGAGGCGCTCGCACAGCATAAGAGGGCGCTAAGCATTCTCTCGATTTCCGATCACTTTTTTAAACCGGAAGCGCTTACCGCGCAGGAAGTGCGGGAATCCTTCCATGAGATGATGGAGATTGCACTGGAAACAGCGTGGCGGTATGCGGATTAAACAGAAAGAAGGTTTGTGATTGCATGAAGAGGACACAGAATATTCTGGTGATTGGTAACGGATTTGATCTGTATCACGGGCGTAAGACCGCTTATATGGATTTTATCCGCTGCGTGGAAGACGCCTTTGCCATGAAAAAGGAGGAGCGGGGCCCGTTTGAGAGGAGATTAACGGAGCTTTGCAATGTCAACGGATTTTTCCGGCATTTTCATTTTACGCTGTCGGAGGATCCGACATGGACATATTTTGAAACGGAAATGCAGAAGATCGTAGACGCACTGATTCATTTTCAGGAGGTTGTACTGGAAAAGCAGAAGGATCCGGAATACGATCTGGTCAGCTATAATATCAT
The DNA here is from genome assembly GCA_021201035.1 of Clostridiales bacterium. Classification (GTDB taxonomy): domain Bacteria; phylum Bacillota; class Clostridia; order Lachnospirales; family Lachnospiraceae; genus Eubacterium_I. The sequence goes on along the minus strand of JAJQFQ010000041.1, from coordinate 419 downwards.
CGGCGGTCAGTTTACCTACAGTGATCTGCAGATTTATAAGCATTTTGCGAGAATATTTGAACAGATTTACGATGATCCGTCCGGCGGACTGTTTAAGATCCGACAGCAGTATATCACACCGGAGAAGCAGCTGCACGGCAAGGCTCTGGTGGACGAAGCCCGGCGGGAGCTTGACAGCTTCACGGAAGCGCTGGATCTGTATCTGACGAATTGTGCGGTGCTGCCGGGAGACGGCGGTTGTGCCGGAGGTTCGGCGGCGTGCGGCGCAGATGCATCCGGCGTTGCGGCGGATACCGATATTCGTTCTCCCCAGATTGAGAAGATTCATCCGGATTATGTGATCAATTTTAACTTTACGGATACGGTCAGACTTTACGGTGTGCCGGAAATTCGTATTTTTTATGCAAAGGGGAAAGCCG
>JAJQFQ010000155.1:978-6898 GCA_021201035.1 Clostridiales bacterium | reverse complement strand
CAACAGTTTTCTCCTGCACGGATACTTTAATTACAAATATCTGTTGTTTGGACATATGGACGGAGAGGAGAAACACTGGTTTGTCGCCGTCCCGGGCGTATTTCAGAATCAGGAGCAGCTTCTGGCCGGTATTTTCGGATTTACGGAATTTCGGACAAAGCATGTGACAAAACAGAGGACAGGTGAATTCGGCTTCTGGTATCGCCTGTTGGACTTGTAAAGAAAACATTTTATCTATTGAATTCCTAATAATTTGTAGGTATAATAGGAACACTTGGTGATATACCGCCGAGAATCATGAGAGACAGGATATACCGCAGATGCAGCAGGAACGATATATGAGAGAAGCCATCCGTCAGGCGAAGAAGGCCTACGCCATCGGGGAAGTCCCGATCGGCTGCGTGATTGTATATGAGGATAAAATCATCGCCCGCGGGTATAATCGCCGCAACACGGATAAGAATACGCTGTCGCATGCCGAAATTTCCGCGATTCGGAAGGCGAGCAAAAAGATGGGCGACTGGCGCCTGGAGGGATGTACGATGTACGTGACGCTGGAGCCCTGCCAGATGTGCGCGGGCGCGCTGGTGCAGGCACGCATTGACCGGGTGGTGATCGGGTGCATGAATCCGAAAGCGGGCTGTGCGGGTTCGGTGCTGAACCTTCTGCAGATGGCGGAGTTTAATCATCAGGTGGAGATCGAACGCGGTGTCTGCGGGGAGGAATGCTCGGAGCTTTTGCGGCGTTTCTTTTCGGAACTTCGAGACAGGAACCGGCATGAGAAAGCGCGGAAGGCGTATTTACAGGAACATCAGGATCTGTCCGGCGGACAGTCGGCAGAAGGCTGCCCGGGACAGATTGCTGAATATACAGAAACGACAGAGGTGAATACAAATGCTTGAACTAAGGGACGTCTGTTTTCAGGTGGCAGATGAGGGCACGGATACAGACAAAGAGATTTTAAAAAACATTAACCTGACGATCGACGACCGTTTTGTCGCGATTACCGGTCCGAACGGCGGCGGGAAATCGACGCTGGCTAAGGTGATCGCCGGCATCATCCGGCCGACATCCGGCCAGATTTTTCTGGACGGCGAGGACATCACGGATATGAATATTACAGAGCGCGCCAGAGCAGGGATCAGTTTCGCGTTTCAGCAGCCGGTGCGGTTTAAAGGTCTGACCGTGAAGGATCTGATCTGGCTGGCGGCAGGGAAGGATATCAATATCTCACAGGCCTGTTCCTATCTGTCCGAGGTGGGACTCTGCGCGAAGGATTATATTAACCGTGAGGTAAACGCAAGCCTGTCCGGCGGTGAGCTGAAGCGTATTGAGATTGCGATGATCATCGCGCGGGGCACGAGGCTGTCTATTTTTGACGAGCCGGAGGCCGGGATTGACTTGTGGAGCTTTAATAATCTGATTCAGGTATTTGAGTCCATGCACGAAACGATCAACGGTTCCATCCTGATCATATCTCATCAGGAGCGGATCTTAAATATTGCGGACCGGATCATCGTGATCGCGGACGGCGAGATAACAAACGCCGGCACCAGGACAGAGGTTTTGCCGGATCTGCTCAGCGCGTCACAGGCATGCAGCACGCTGATGGAGAAGGTCGTATAAGGACAGGCAGTATGTCAGGGGAATCCGTATAGAGGAAAGTCGTACTTTAATATAAACGATGATGTGAGGCTGACCGGTATTTACGAAACATGATATACGGCGGCCGGACAGAACCGTATAGGAACAGGAAAGACGTTTAGAAGGGAAGACATCAGAAAATGGACGCAATAGAAAAACATATGCTGGAGCAGATCGCGGATCTGCACGGGGTCCCGGAGGGCGCATATAATATCCGCTACAATGGGAAGAAGGACGGCAGAAAGACAACCACCAATATTGATATCGTGACAAAGACGGAGGAGGGCAAACCCGGCATTGACATTATTATCCGGCCCGGCACGAAGAATGAGAGTGTGCATATTCCGGTCGTCCTGAGCGAGAGTGGGCTGAAGGATCTGGTTTACAATGATTTTTATATCGGTGAGGACGCGGATGTGACGATTATCGCCGGCTGCGGGATTCACAACTGCGGTACGGACACATCCGAACATGACGGCATTCACACGTTCCATATCGGGAAAAATGCCAGGATCCGTTATGTGGAAAAGCATTACGGTGAGGGCGACGGTTCGGGAGAGCGTATCCTGAATCCGGAGACGATCATCTATATCGATGAGGGCGGACGCATGGAGATGGAATCTGTGCAGATCAAGGGTGTCACGTCTACCAGGCGAGTCACCCGGGCAGAGCTTTCTGCCGGCGCATCTCTGGAGATCAGCGAGAAGATTATGACACACGGCAGTCAGTACGCGGAGACGGATTTTACGGTAGACATGAACGGTGAGGGGTGCAGTGCCAATGTCGTTTCCAGATCAGTCGCCAAGGGCTCTTCCCGGCAGCTGTTTGTCTCCCGGATCAACGGCAACTGTCCGTGCACCGGCCATACGGAGTGCGATGCCATTATTATGGATCAGGCCTGTGTGACGGCGGAGCCGCAGCTGACAGCGAACGATATTGACGCCAGCCTGATTCATGAGGCAGCCATCGGCAAGATTGCGGGTGAGCAGCTGATCAAGCTAATGACGCTTGGCCTGACCGAAGCGGAAGCGGAAGAACAGATCGTCAATGGATTTTTGAAGTAGAGCGTTTTCAGATCATGGGACGAACCTTCCTGTGACATGAAAAGACCGGCTGATGCAGGGGAGGGTTTTTCTGCGTCAGCCGGTCTTTTTGTAGCACAGAGGCTAGTCGCCCTATGGTACATGGATAATATTGGTATGCAGAGTCGGAGAACTTCTGCAGATAAAAGAGGTATTTCCTATTTAAAGAATCCGTAGGACGGATCTGCGTTGATGAGCGGAACCGCATTGATGTAGGTTTTCCGTGCGATCTTTCCTTCATCGGTGCGGGAATCAAAATCATCGTGCAGGCTTACAAGGTGTGCGCCCTTCTCATCAATGATTGTCTCCATCAGGGCAACCAGATCTCTCAGACCGCTGCTGAAACGGAGGAAAGAATATACATATACAATGTCACCCGGCTGCAGGTTGTCCAGAATCTCATACAGAGATAATCTGGACGAAAGAGACTCTACCAGAATCACCTCGGCAAAAGGCTTTAACTCATCAACCTTTGTAGAAACATCTTCTCCAATGTTGGTTATGTAACCATTAAAGTATCCGTACGTCATAATATTTCTCCTTTACATATTATTTGATGCTCTCATTCTAGCACAGAACGCAGATTCGATTAATTCCTTATTTATTCACGGTTATTCCGATTCTGCATAAATGAGCCTTTTTTGCAGTCAGAGGTGTCCGGACGATGATAGCTGTCTAAGCAGTTATGTCTGATTAAATAAGGAAATGTTACGGTTGTTTACAGAAAAACATTGACCGGAAAACATCCATCCGTTACTATAAAAGTGTTTATATGGAGGAGGGGTATTATGTCAGAAAAAACAGGTTACATACCAAACGCGGGACAGACTTATCAGCCTGTCTGTGATAACATTTATACGGAACTGCTGCCGTTTGAACATTCGGCAAAGCCGGAACCGCCGCTTCCGGAACTGTCGCTGACGGAGGAAGCACTTGAGAAAGGCTATACGCTGCCTTCGCAGAAACAGCATTTTCTTCCCGGCGTGACGGCCGCGATGCTGGACTGGTTCTGGGCAAACATGGAGAAAGGCTATTATCTGTGGGCGCCGGGCTCTCACAAGAAATTTACCTGGATCAAATCCCCGGCGGAGGTCGGATTTGAGAAATCGGTGCATATGATTGCGGAGACGGTCGGGAAAGGCATACCGGTTTTCGGCGGTGAGGGTGTGGAGATCCATCGGCTGCCGCTGACAGAGTTTTTCCCGTTTACGACCTGTCTGCAGCATGTTCTCTGTGAAGGCGTTTTTAATGACATCGGTGAGTTCGTAGACGCTACGGTGCATATGTGGGAGGATTGTGACGGCGGACTGCTTCATATCACGGCCACAGTCGCCAATTCGCGCTGCTCGATGCCGCCGTCCTTTGTGATGGAGATGCTGAAGGAGCATCCGGATTATAAGCCGACGCCGAACTGGGCGACCGATCATGAGGATTATGAGGCCAGCCAGTGGCCGGTTTTCCTGCCGGCTCTGTATGAATTGTGGAAGAATCATCCGGATCCGTCACAGAGTGTGCCGTGTGATCTGGAGGTTTATCGCGGAGAAGATGGAAAATATCACTATAAGGCGGAGAACGGGCCGGTTGAGATCTGCCCGGCATGAGCGTCTTTATAGAAGAATATGGTTTTATATTGTTTATAACCCGGTTCCGAAAGGAGTGCGGATGTTATGTCCGTATCGGCGGTGTCTAAGCTCAACTACAGATCATTCTTAGGAACACGCGCCGGCCTGGTTATATTTTAATGCGAACTAAAATACCCTGCGAGGACGGACATGACGATCAGGCTGGCGAGCGTGGACATGGAGTTCGTAAAAGACGCCAGTTCCCCGTCGCCGCCGCACCGTTCGATGAAGGCGGGCGCTACGGAGCCCATCGGGCAGAGCAGAAGCAGCACCACGATTCGCCGAATCTCCAGAGAGAAAGGCAGGACGCAGAACATAATAACGGCCAGCGCCGCGCCGACAGTAAAGCGGAAGGCCAGTATGGTCAGCGTTCCCTTCCAGTCCTCTTTTTTTACGCGGCAGGGTAAACAAAAGTCCCAGCATGAACATGGATAAAAACGCGTTGGCTGAGGAGAGCGGGCTGATAAAATCCGCTACCCGCTGCGGGATGGAAATCCCGATGATACACAGCACAAGCACCGCCATATAGGTAATCATGGCGGCGGAGCTGAAAAAGCGTCTGATCAGATCGGAAGGCCAGATCGGTGTATTTTCGCCGTCCGTGTGCAGCAGGATGGATGTGAATGCATAGTTGCCGCCGATCATCATGGCGGAGTTTCCGATATCGAACATAATGCTGGTGATGGTGCCGATATTGCCGAAAAAGGCGGAGATAACCGGCATGCCGTAGCAGCCGACATTATATCCGGATACGCCGATCACATGGTATACACGATCGGCTTTCCCGGCTTTCCGGCTCAGCGCGTACATCAGAAAATAAGATCCCAGCGCACTGCCGAAGCCGAGTACGACCAGCAGGAGCAGGGAAAGATCCCGCTCCAGATCCGCGAAGGCGGAGATCACCACCGCCGGCAGCGTGATATTCAGAATAATCTTCATCACGATCATCGAATATTCTTTTTTAAACATTCCGGCTCTTTTCAGCAGATAAGTCAGAAAAATGATAAATAAAAATGAACAGGGTTTTATCAGATAATCCATATATTCCTCACTGTTTAAAATAATCTCGCGAAGTTTCTTTCCGGACGGAATGGCGAGAATCTGTTACAAAGAAAAAGCCCGGATGTCTCTCCGGGTATCGTAGATATTTTTAACCGAGCATCCTGCTTTGAATCCCGATCATGGACGTTACTCCTGCAGTTAACTCATCTAAGGCACCCTTGCGGCACCCGGGAGTTCCTGCTTAGGGCTGCTCCATTCCTGACCTGACCCGGTTCACAGGTTCCCGTCGCGCAAGACCCGGGAATCCACGCCACTTACAGAAGGCAGCTCCACAATCAAAGACCCGAGGCAGGATATCACCCCAACTATAGCGGATTGATGGTACAGGGCGCCGCTGCGGCCCCGGCTGCTCGGAGTCTTAAGTATATCATCAACTATTCTTTTGTGTCAATGGTTTTTTGCCGGCGAGCGGTGCTGCGGCGATGGGCGGCGGTGAGACGCCCCAACCCCCCGGTTTGGGTGAAATTTTTAATGTGTCATATAAAAAAATAAAAGCCCACCCGACAACAA
>JAJQFQ010000155.1:0-968 GCA_021201035.1 Clostridiales bacterium | reverse complement strand
GGGCGCCCGGGGGGGTTGTTTTTTTTTTTATACAAAAAATTTTTTTTTTTTTTTTTTTGTTTTGCCGCGGCGGGGGGGGGGGGGGGGTTGGGGGGTTTGCCCCCCCCCCCCCGCCGCGGTTGGCGCTCAGATATTTCCGCTGCGAACATCCTGCTTATGACATACATAAACTGACGTGAATGGCGCAAAATATGACACAAACGGTCAGCCTCGGGTGTTCATAATGGAAAAAAGTGTGGTATAATTTTATTTATGTAGTAATAATGATGACCCTGGGATTGTGTTGGATATAAGTAAATCCCCTGCCGTTTATATATATAGTTGAATCGGCAAAGGGGGGGTATAGCGTGCGTATTGCCATATGTGATGATAATAAAAAAGAAATACAGCAGGTGAAGGAGCTGATCAGTGAATTGACTGAGGGACAGACGCCGGAATGTTTTTCGGACGGAACGTCATTTCTGGAGGCGGCCGCCGGTACACCGCCGTTTTCTCTGGTGTTTCTGGACGTCTATATGATGAATGAAAGCGGGATTGACATTGCCGCGAAGCTGCGTGAGATTTCTCCGGAGACATCCATCGTATTTCTTACCGCCAGTACGGAACACGCGATCGCCGCGTTTTCGCTTCAGGCGCTGCACTATCTGGTGAAACCGGTCACAGCGGAGGATATAGAGGAAGTATTCCGTCGCTTCGGCGCGCTTCAGAAAAAGAAACGTCCGGTGCTGCAGTTCTCATCAGGCAAAAATCAATATTTCTTTTATCAGGACGAAATCGTGTATCTGCAGTGTGATTCCCATATCGTTGATTTAATACAGACAAACGGCCGGGTCAGCCGGATCCGCATTACACTTGCTGAACTGGCAGCGCTGCTGGATAAGAATTTTCTGAAAATCAACCGGAGAGTTCTGGTTAATATGGATTATGTGGAGCATATGGGGACATATACCGTGATTCTTCAGAACGGG
>JAJQFQ010000003.1 GCA_021201035.1 Clostridiales bacterium | reverse complement strand
GATACGGAATGCCGTTTTGACGGATCACCTGAACCTGCGTACCTGTCTTATCAAGGGGCACAGTAATCAGCGCAAAGGCCTTCCGGCTGATATAAAACCGGTATCCGTCCTGTACCGGCTGCAGATCCCAGAGAACGATATTCATTTTTCCGCAGAGATTTATAAATCTTTCCGGCGAATATCCGGTCAGACAGACATAAAGATACCCCTGAAAAAACTTTATAATCTTAAACACAAAACATCCTCATATACTATCATCATATTGATCTGCGTTATAAACTGATATACCGGATGTTTTCTGTCAGAAAGAGTATTCCAGTTTATCAATTCTCCCTGATATTTTCATATCGTCATTGGTATAGTATTCGATGTTCAGCGCTGTTCCGGATATCTGTATCTGCCCATGCTTTAAAGAAAGGCGAATCTGTGAATCCTCGTAAAGCAGAATTCCCCTGTAGTTTTCTACAGTCATATCACTTCGACCCGTAATTGTTACGATCGAATCACCGAGAATCAGATCCTTCGGCAGTTTAAAGCCGTCCGTCATACGCTCTGCAATGTTTCTGTTTTTAGATTTCCTCATACTGTATATGTATGAGAGACACGGTTCTGAAAGAACCGCGGACTATTGCAGAGCGTCAAAAAATATTTCGTAAAAATCGTCCTCACCCAGAAGCATGGGCGAATTTTCCCCGCCGCCGTTGGTACTCCGTTTCATGGTGGCTACAAATTCCTCACCGGCCTGAATCAGTTCCATCTCATAGATTTCGTATCCGAACTCTCTGCATTTTGCGCAGAATGCCGAAAACGGGTCATCAGCCTGACGGGTAGCCAGAAGCTGAGCGCGCAGATCGTCATCATGCAGAGCTTCCTTTTGCAGTGTGTCGAGTAATTCCAGTGTATTCATGCGGGACTCCTTTCTGTCATTTTTATTTATGATAGGGTTCGTTTGCGATAATACGGTATGCACGGTAAATCTGCTCCAGCAGAATGACACGCATGAGCTGGTGGGGAAAAGTCATATCGGAAAAACTCAGGCTGAGATCTGCCCGTTTTAAAACCGCGTCAGACAGGCCGAGCGAGCCGCCGATGACAAATCCGATATCACTTTTTCCGTGCAGCCCCAGCAGACGGATCCGGTCAGAGAAGGCGGCGGAATCCAGTTTTATCCCGTCAATGGCGAGTGCGATCAGGTAGGTCCCGTCACGGATCTTCGCCATCAGACGATCACCCTCTCTGTCTTTAATCTGTGCGGTCAGAGCCGGACCGGCGTGATCCGGTGTCTTTTCATCCGCCACCTCGATAATCTTCAGTTTGCAGTAACGATTGAGGCGTTTGGCATATTCATCGACAGCCTGACGATAAAAATTTTCTTTTATTTTCCCGACCGTGTATATAGTAATGTTCATTTGTCATATTCCTTACGCAGCCCTGCGCATTCAAACGCAAAATACCACAATGCGCACAACATCGTGGTATTTTGCAATATGGTATCATGGTCAGATCTTCTGTTCTTACACCGGCATGATCGGTTTATTAAACTCACCGTCCACAATACCGGCTACCGCGGTATAAATCGCGGACGCACCGCAGACGATACCCTCAATTCCGGCAATAATACCGACAATATGGGCACCCGTAAAGTTCTCGATCACCAGCAGCAGAAACAGAAGCATCAGCGTAAAAAACACGATCTGTGTCGCATGGTTGGCTTTTATCGTTCCGATAAACATGAATAATGTAAAGATGCACCACAGCAGCATATAAAATCCGAGAGATATCCCATCAGCAGCCTCTGCCGCGAGAATCGGCGGATTCACCAGTATAATGACCAGCGACCACCAGAACAGACCGTATGAGGTAAACGCGGTGGCTCCGAAGGTATTGCCGGCCTTGAACTCCATCAGTCCGGCAATAAACTGCGCGAGGCCTCCCATCGCCAGCCCCATGGCCAGTATCATGACGGACATCTCGATCACCCCGGCATTGTGCAGATTCAGCAGCACCGTGGTCATCCCGAATCCGAGCAGCCCCAGCGGACCGGCGTTCGCTTCCTTGTGTGTGTTAACTTCAGACATATCTAATCTCCTCTCCCTGTTTTCCTTCCGGCACAAATGTGTCAGCCGGATCTGTGTTCTGCGTATTTTGTAAGATATCATTTTCTTTTCGACAAAATACGACATGTAAACATATTAACATCCGGCTGTCTGTTTTGCAAGGAAAACCGAAAGAAGAAACAAATCACGGAAACAAATCAGTGAATCGCCGTCACTTCATAATCGGCCTCTTCTACCGCCTTCTTCAATACATCATTCGCTACTTCTGCGTCCAATGTCACAACTGCGGTTCCTTTCTCATGGCTGGCCTCAGCCTGCACAACACCTTCCAGTGCCTCCAGCGCATTCTTCACATGCTTTTCGCAGTGCCCGCACATCATACCCTTAATTTCAATTGTTTTTGTCATGATTTCTGTCTCCTCCTTCTTATTATGTGTTGTATTTTCATCATCCCATCCGCTGAACATATCTTCAGACAGGCTGACGGATACCGTATGTCTTTTGGTTTTATCCCTGCGTGTGCTGTGCACCTTTACAAAATTCAGACGAAGCGCATTCATCACAACGCAAAAGCTTGATAAACTCATGGCCGCGGCGCCGAACATCGGATTCAGTTTTAATCCGAACAGATAATACCACGCTCCGGCTGCAAGCGGAATACCGATGATGTTATAAATAAACGCCCAGAAAAGATTCTCATGGATATTGCGAAGCACCCTCCTGCTGAGCCTGATGGCGGCCGGGACATCGTCGAGATTACTCTTGACCAGCACAACATCCGCCGCGTCCAGAGCGATATCCGTGCCGGCGCCGATGGCAATACCGATATCCGCCCGGGTCAGCGCGGGAGCATCGTTAATGCCGTCGCCCACCATGGCGACCTTCCCATATTCGGAAAGCCGCCGGATCACGCTTTCTTTATCGCCCGGCAGAACATCTGCGATGACGTGATCTACACCTGCCTGAGCAGCGATGGCCCGGGCTGTACGGATATTATCGCCGGTCAGCATTACAACGCGGATTCCCATACCGTGAAGCTGACGAATCGTCCCGGGAGCCTCCTCCTTCATGACATCCGCCACAGCAATCATTCCGCATACATCTGTATTTTTCACAAAAAACAGAGGCGTCTTTCCCTTTTCCGCCAGCTGCTGTGCCTTTTGTTTCATATCATCCGGAATCTTCGCGAAGGCTGAAATGTATTTCAGATTGCCGGCATAAAGACGGTTGCCCTGCCATGTTCCGGTCAGTCCGTTTCCGACAACCGCCTGAAAGTCCTCCGCAGCCGATGCGCTCAGGCCGTTTTCTTCTGCGTATTCCACGATGGCCCGGGCAAGCGGATGTTCACTCTTCTGTTCCAGCGCGCAGGCAATCTCAAGAAGCTGCCGTTTCGCGTTTTCACATTTTTCCGAATCCTCATTTTCAGCTCCGCCGGGCTGCATGTCAGCCGCCGGAAGAATATCCGTCACCTTCGGTTTTCCGGTTGTGATCGTTCCGGTCTTATCCATCGCCACAATGTCGATTTTACCCGTCTCCTCCAGGGACAGCGCTGTTTTAAACAGAACTCCGTTTCTGGCGCCGACCCCATTGCCCATCATAATCGCCACCGGCGTGGCGAGGCCAAGTGCACAGGGGCAGCTGATCACAAGTACAGAAACCGCTCTGGCCAGAGAAAATCCAAACGTCTGTCCAACCAACAGCCAGATCATGAATGTCGCCGCTGCGATCAGAAGAACTGCCGGCACAAAGATGCTGGAGACGCTGTCAGCCACCTTTGCGATCGGCGCTTTTGTTGCCGCCGCGTCGCTGACCATCTGAATGATCTGCGAAAGCATGGTGTCTTCGCCGACACGAACAGCCTCGCATTTTAAAAATCCGGACTGGTTCATCGTAGCAGCGGAGACACGGCTGCCCGCTTCCTTATCGACCGGAAGGCTCTCGCCGGTCAGAGCAGCCTCGTCCACCGCACTGATTCCCTCCCGCACCACACCGTCCACGGGAATACTTTCACCCGGCCGGACCACAAAGACGTCGCCGATACGAACCTGATCGACAGCAACGGTCTCTTCCTTTCCGTTTCTGATGACATGTGCCGTTTTCGGGGCAAGCTGCATTAATCCGCGCAGTGCGTTTGTAGTCTTCCCTTTGGAATAAGCCTCCAGTGTCTTCCCGATGGTTATCAGTGTCAGAATCATGGCCGCCGATTCAAAATAAAACTCATCCATGTAAGTCATTACGGCATTCATATCCATCTTAAGCTGCGCGCCGGTCATGGCAAACAGCGCATAGGTGCTGTACGCGAAGGATGCCGCGGAGCCCATGGCAACCAACGTGTCCATATTCGGTGAACGCCGCAGCAGACTGGAAAAACCATTGATAAAAAACTTCTGATTAATGACCATAATAAGAATGGTAAGCAGCATCTCATAAAGTCCCATGGCGATATGATTGTTTTCCATGGCATCCGGCAGCGACCAGTTCCACATCATGTGTCCCATCGAGACATACATCAGCGGAATCAGAATCACAACGGAGACAATCAGCCTTTTTAACAGCTTCGGTGTCTCGTGGTCTGCCAGAGCCTCCTCATCAAATCCCGCTTTCGTGCCGGCAGACTCATTTCCTTTCAGAGAAGCGCCGTAACCCGCGGCAGTAACTGCCGAGATAATTTCCCGCGGCGATGCGGTTCCTTCCACGCTCATGGAGTTCGTCAGAAGGCTGACTGCTACTTCCGTCACTCCCGGCACCTTCTGTACGGCCTTCTCCACGTGAGTGCTGCAGGCCGCACAGCTCATACCGGTCACTGAATACTGTTCCATAAATCTATACTCCTTTCATTATGACCATACGCAATCAGGCAAACCTAATGGCCGGCATCCGGATTTCTGATGCAAAACGCATATTCATCGCATCAGCTTCTGTATCGTCTTTACCAGTTCATCAATGACCTCGTCATTGCCCGACCGGACATTTTCCACTACACAGCTGCGTATATGATTCCCCAAAAGTTCTTTATTAAAACTGTTTAATGCCGAATTGATCGCAGATACCTGAATCAGGATTTCCACACAGTAGGCATCCCGCTCCAGCATACCTTTCACACCGCGCACCTGTCCCTCAATGCGGCTCAGGCGGTTCATCAGACTGCGGTACTCATCCGGAGTCCGCTCTTTTGTCCTGCAGGATGTACAGCAGCTGCGGCTGCTTTCATCATCCGTCTGTTTTTCCGGGATATCGAGTAAATTATCTTCCATGATTCTCTCCTGTTCTGTCAGTGTATATTTCTGTATCGCATTGTCCGCCGTGCTGCGCTCATTATATACCCCTTGAGGGTATAATGCAAGTAAAAAACAGAGAATCACAACAAACCTGCTATTTGAGTGATTCTCTCTCAAAAACTTATTTTCCTTCCAGCATATTCAGAAGAAGATCTACTGAACCGGAAATACCATAACTGGCACTGTTGATCGTCATGTCATAATTTTCCGCCCTGCCCCACATCCTTCCGGTGAAATACCGGTAATCATGCATATGGATTTTATCAGACTGCAGCAGCATCTTCCGAATCTGTTTCTCCGACATCTCCGTATGCATGGAGGCCAGGCACTCTACACGTTTTTCAAAAGGCGCCGTTATAAAAATGCTGATATGAGGAATATTCTCATTCGCAAGAACGACATCCGCATAACGGCCAAGCATAACAAAATTCTCTGACTTTGCAAGATCAAGAATCATCTTGCTCTGTGTAAAATACAGAGCATCTCGGCGCGGCAGACCGTGAAATTCGGAAAAATCCTCTCTGATCTGTTTAAAATAAGGCAGGTTATCATTTTCAAACGGCATACCGGCATAAATCGGATTCCCGATATCAGCCCGTTCGTAATAGTTCTCATGTTCCCAGATGTTCTTGTTTCCCGCGGACATTCGTTTCATGATCTCCATGAAAATTTTCTTATCATAATAAGCCAGATTTAATTTGTTGGCCAGGGCAAATCCGATCTCATGTCCTCCGCTGCCGTATGTTCGCGCAATACAAATGATTTTCTTGTCGTTCTCGGAAAATCTCTTATTTAAAGCAATGGTATTCAGGCGTGCCCTGGATGTATCGAGAATATCTACCCGGGTGTAATGATCTGCCTGCCATTTTGTCAGCTTCGTGATGGCATTATATTCATCCAACACATCATTGCGAGCCTGATTCTGCGCAATCGTTTTACCCATATTTCCGATCAGTGCCAGCTCATCGTGCAGAATATCCGAACCCTTTTGTGCCTCCAGCAGATCAATAATATACTCAATCGCGCGTTCTTTATCTCCATTATAAACTCTTCCGAGGGCGGAGCCGGTAATCGTGTATGCCTTTTCATCCAGATTATAGATGCGTTCCGCCAAGGCACGCAGATCCAATGTTTTTATTTCTTCCATGACGGTCACCTCCTACAGGAAAAAGATCAGCATATCGATGATAAACACCGGGATCAGAAACCGTACCGACCAGGACATATATGCCACAAAGGAAGGCATCCGGATACCGTTTTCCTCAGATATGGATTTCACCATAAAGTTCGGCGCGTTTCCGATATAGGTATTGGCTCCCATAAACACGGCACCTGCGGAGATAGCTATCAGCATCTTTACAGGAATCATGCCGACCGTCGTTGCGATACCGGTGCCGAAATCCATGGCGCCGGCCGTTGTCAGGAACACCAGATAAGTCGGCGTATTATCAAGGAAGCTCGAAAGCGCGCCCGTCACCCAGAACATCTGGAACGGTTCGGTCAGACCCAGACTTCCGCCCTTTGCCTTCAGGATCATCAGTGTCGGCTGCATGGTAATAAAAATTCCAATAAACAAAACTGCCACCTCCCTGAT
>JAJQFQ010000078.1 GCA_021201035.1 Clostridiales bacterium | reverse complement strand
ACGTATGACAGCACAGCGGACGCCCGCAGATACCGATGCCGCCGAGAATCTTGGTCTCATCACGAACCCCGATCTGGCGCAGCTCGATACGGGTCCGGAACACACTGGCCAGATCCTTGACAAGCTCGCGGAAATCAATCCGCCCGTCCGCCGTAAAATAAAACAACAGTTTGTTGTTATCAAACGTATATTCCGCCTGTACCAGATTCATGGCCAGACCATGTTTCTGAATCTTCTCCTGGCAGATACGGCACGCCTCCTTTTCCTTCTCGGAATTCCTCTGCTCAATCCGGTCATCCTCCTTCGTCGCCACCCGTATCACCGCTCTGAGCGGCAGAACCACCTCATCATCTGCCATATCCGTCGGCGGCAGGATAACCGTCCCGTATTCAACACCGCGCGCTGTCTCAACGATCACATGGCTTCCCCGTTCAATCGGCAGATCCTTCGGATCAAAATAATATATCTTGCCCGCCTGTCGAAAGCGGACACCAACTACTTTTATCATGCAATGTTCTCCTTTATACTCATCAGCAGAAGTTCCAGCGTCAGCGGTGCGTTTACATTGGCCCGAATCCGCCGGTCCGCGGTCTCCACCGCCTGCAGAATCAGATGCAGTCCCGAAAATGTACTACGGTCAGCCATCTGCTTTATCATATAGGACTGACTCTGAAAAATCAAGTGCTCCTCCGCAGCCATCGCCTTATATAATAACACATCCCGGAAAAAAAGCAGAAGCAGATCAAAAAAAACGGGGATATCCTCCTTCTGATCCTGCAGCGGCTCCAGCTCCTTCCCCATATCATAAGAAGGAATATCTCCGACTCTTCGAATCAGCTGCACCGCATAATCTCTCAGTCCGGCAAACTGTTCGGATGAAGACAGCAGAATCGCGCTGCCGACATTTCCCTGAGCAAAAGCCGCGCAAAGATCAGCCTGATAATCCGGCACATGATACCGGCTCATCAGAAGCATCCGGATTTTAACATCCTCCACAGCCTTTATATTCAAAGCCACGCAGCGGGAGCGAATCGTCGGCAGAAAAGCTTCCGCATTCGTCGTCAACAGAAGGATTATCGCATAAGACGGAGGCTCTTCCAACGTCTTCAACAGAGCATTCTGTGCCTGAACATTCATTTTCTCAGCCTCATCCACGATATAAATCTTATATTTGCTGCTATATGGTTTGATCGTGATGTCCTGATTAATCTGCCTGCGGATATCGACTACTGAAATGCCCGTTTTCTCATGAGTCACATAGATGATATCCGGCTGATTCCTCCCCAGCGCCTGCTTACAGGAACGGCATTCCATACAGGCTTCAAGCGTTTCGGGGCGAAAATCCGGCACAGGCGCACCCCCGCCGGACAACATATCCTGCGGATGACCTGAATCGCCGGCAGTGCGGGTCTGCACCGCTTCGCACTGCAGCGTCATCGCAAATGCCTCCGCCAGCATGCGCTTTCCGGCATGATCCGGTCCGCTCAGGATATATGCGTGGGAAACCTTGTTCATGGCAATCGCGTTCTTCAAATGTGCTATGATCTGTTCATGACCGACGATATCCCGAAATCCCGCCATCTGTCGCTCCTTGTCTTCACTCTTCCATCCGTTGGCCTGCCGTTCTTCTCTGCAGATTCGCCAAATCAGATACAGACTTCCCCGTACGTGCCTGCAGACTCCGGCTCTATGGTATCTCTCCTTCACGGATCTCCCGGATATACTGCTCTACATCCCGCAGTATCTGCTCCTTCTCCCGGTTCTCAAATCCGATCTCTATCCCGGCCGCTTTCAGATTCTCCGGAGAAAAATCCCTCTCATCCGCCAGAAAACGACGACACATCTCCGCATACTTCGGCTGCTCCTGCTTCCGCTCGCGGCGCAGCGCACGCTCCAGACGGTCTCCGTCGTCCACCCACACATAAATGGGGCAGACATGCTCCGCGCCGAAATAATCCCGGATCTTCTCATAAGCTTCGATTGTCCCGATCATCAGATAATCCTGCCGCGACAGATCGATTTGTCCATCGTCCGCCGTGAAATATTTCCAATTGCCGTGGACGGTACAATATGTGCGCATCTCGATGATCCGTCCGGCATCCTCCATCTGTGCCGCTTCGTCATCCGTACAAAAAAAATAAGACAGCCCGTCGACCTCACCGAAACGAATAGGACGGGTCGTATACGGCACAACATGTTTTAACTGTAAATCCTCGCGCTCACGGAGATTCTTATATATGAAATCCTTGCCGGAAGCACTCTTGCCCATAAGACAGAATATCATTCCCATGATTCAGCCTGCGCCCCTTCGTTTATCCATAAATCAATAAAAATACTATATCACATCGCATGATTTGCTTCAAGGACAACCTGCACCGTCTCGCTACTCAGATCCGCCATACCCTGCACCTGCATCCCGCGCAATCGGCAGGCTGTAAGCATATCGAGCGTCTCCTTTGTAATGACCTCCCCCGGCACGATGATCGGAATCCCCGGCGGATAAAGGTAAATAAATTCTCCGGATATCCGGTTTGCCGCCTCCGATAACGGGAGAACACACTTTTTCGCATCCACAGCCGGTGTGATTTCCAGAGATTTTTTCTTTGGACGATACAAATTCACAGGCGTTAATTTCTCCTCAATAATCCCGGTACCCTTTTCAGCTGATAATCCTGTCCTGCCAATTCCTTCAGGCGAGATCATGTTTCTATTTAAAAATTCTCCGGTTGTGCAGCCTTTGCCAGAAGCTTTTCTCTCGTCGATCTCCCGCAATGCGTCATAAAGCCGGCAAAATCCCTCCTCCGTATCCATAATCGTGGCAATCGCCGTCACGTAATGTCCGGAGAACATCTCCAACTGCAGGTGATATTTTTTCAACAAAAGATCATACAGCTGCCGCCCGTTCATTCCCGCCATCGCAGCAGATATCAAAATCTTTGAGAAATCGCGGCCGAAAATTCCCGTCGGAGGCTGTTCATACGCATACGAAAAAACTTCCACAAACCGAAACCCTTTACATCTCTCATAAAACTGCCGCAGCCGGTTTTCAAACATACCGAAACGGCTCTCCTGCCGCTGCTCCGGCCGGCGATATTTCCTCAGATCCTCCTCCAGCATCCGCACACAGCGGTCAATCCCGGCCATCAGCACATACGACGGCGAGCTGGTCTGAATAATACCGAGATAACGTTTCACCCGCTCCGGGTCGAAACGGTAACATTCCATCCCGGCCGCTTCAGAGTCTATAGCCGGACTGCCCGGATCGCTCTGATCTTTCCATCGCCTGGACAAATTCATGCAGCTGCTTTCAGCCGCACCCTGCATATGCAGCACCGCTGTCTGTGTATAACACGGCAGCGTCTTGTGGAGACTCTCCACGCTCAGATCCGCCCCCAGCGCAATCGCCTTTTGCGGAAACGCTTCCGAAAACCCGAAATGTGCCCCGTGCGCCGCGTCAACGATAAGCGGTATGCCGCGCCTGTGCACCATCCGGGCAATCGTTTCAATATCTGAAATAATTCCGTCATAGGTCGGGGATGTGATAACTACCGCCTGGATATCCGGAAACTCCTCCAGCTTCTGTTCCACCTGCGCCGACGCAATGCTTCCCTGTATCCCGAAATCCGTCGGTTCCGGATAGATATATTCCACCCGCGCCTCCGTCAGATACGCCGCATGGTACACCGATTTATGGCAATTCCGCCCGATTAGGAGACGTCCCCCCTTCGCCATACAGCCGCAAACCGCGGCAAGAATCCCTGCGGTGCTGCCGTTTACCAGATAAAAACTCTCTTCAACGCCAAAAAGAGAGGCCAGACGATCCTGCCCTTCTTTCAAAATACCGTCTGCATGGTGCAGATTATCAAAACCGTCAATCTCCGTGATATCGATCTCCTCCGGCCGAAACTCTCCCATGCGCTGCCGTTTGTGCCCGGGCATGTGGAAGGGGTAAATGTCCGACTGACCGTACGTCTCCAGTGCCTGATCCAGATATCGTTTCATCCTGTCACTTTCCTTACATTCGTCATACTGTCTCCTTAAAATATTTCCCGAATGCATCACAGCCCTAATCATTATTTTTTCAACAGACTTTGCTCCGTATCTGCGATCGCTGTCTTCAAAATACGAAAATCTTCCTCCTGCTCCGGATAACGGGAAATTCCTTCCGTGAATTCTTTCAGGTCTGTAGTAATCCTGATCTGCAGTTTCTCATCGCTGACCTTGCCCAGCCCCCAGAACACGCCCGTGTACTTACTGTCCCGCAGACAGGAGGAAATATAGACCATGGTCAGATGGCACATCTCCTCATAAAGAACCTCTTCGGAGAACTCTTCCCGCCGGTCAAGACAGAGCTGACGGACGGCAGCGCACACCTGTTTTTGATTCCTCTTTTTCGACATCATGCCGGCCGAAGCCACCGACGCCAGCTTCAGATCCAGCCAGCTTCTCAGGAAAAGATCATCATAACCGCCTTTTCTGTTGCGCTTATAGCGAAGGTCAAATAATGCCCTCATCTGCTCCGGCAGCGCCTCGTCTCCCTCCTCCGGGATATATCCGTCCAGAAGCTCTTTTCGTTTTACCGGATCCGGTTCTCTGTAATATTCCTCAAACATAATATCCTCCATTTTTCATATTGCGGGAGCACGAAGTGCGGAACGATCTGTAATATCATACCCTTTTGCCGCTCGAATCATTGTATATGTACGAGTATACATAAAATAGTGTATCATTTCCAGTCCTGACTGCCCATTTTTTATTACTTATAACGGGGAAACGCCCGCAGACAAAAACCTGCGGGCGTTTCCCCGTTTTATCTCCATATACCTTCTTTCGCTTTACACAATCTCCATCGCAGCCAGATATCCTCCGTGCACGGCATCCGCCACCTTTCCGGCGTGATTCGCGTCGCCGACCACCCAGGTCGGGGTATCGCCCGCCGCCTCCTTCAGTGCTTTCACGATATCATCGTTCGAACGCATTCCCATAGAATAGCAGCAGGAATCTGCAGGAACCAGATACTCCTTACCGTCCTTCTCGATGCGTACGCCCTCATCGGTAAATTCCAGACATTTCGCCTGCAGGATCTGCTTCATATTCCGGTTATCCATCTCGGTCAGAAGAGCATTCCTGTAATATCCGAAAGTCTCATTTGCCATCATCGGAAGCATCTCAATAACCGTGACATTGTGTCCATGGTTAGCAATGTGCAGGCCGACCTCACAGCCGACCAGACCGCCGCCCACGATCACGACCTCTTTGCCGAGTTCATCCATTCGGTCATAGGCATACAGCGCGTTAATCGCCTTCTCAATGCCCGGGATCGGCGGCACAAACGGATGCGCCCCCACCGCAATGATGATCGCGTCCGGTTTAATCTCATCGATCAAAGCTTTGTCAACCTCCGTGTTCATGCGAATCTCCGCCCCGCTGTTTACGGCATCGCGGATGATCACATTTTTCGCGTTCATCAGGTCGACCTTATCCTCATCCTTGTCGGTAAAATTGATCGTCCCGCCCAGTTTATCTGTCTTCTCACAGAGGATAACCTGATGTCCACGTTCAACCGCCGTGACAGCCGCCTGGCAGCCGCCCACGCCGCCGCCCACAATGAGCACCTTCCGGGAAGCCTCCGGCTCCAGCAGCGTCTCCGGATAAAATCCGAATCCGGTCTTCGGGTTGATCTCACAGCTGCCCATGGATGCCGGACTGTAGATTTTCTGCGCAGCCTCCGGTCCGATTTTCTCCCAGAGCGGAATATCCGTCGGATGCTCACAGAATCCCGGATAACAGTTAAAACATCTCACACAGCGGCGGATGGTATCTTCTTTCCCCTCCAGCGCTTTATTCGGCATCGCCGGATCCGCGAATCCCTGCCGTCCGAATTCCACAAAATCCGTCTTTCCTTCCGCGATCACCTGCTCCGCCAGCTCCGGCCCGTTAAAGCCGCCGATCACGGAAACGTATGATTTCTTCACGGCCGCCTTTACTTTTGCCGCATACTCCACATTCAATCCATGAGGCTCCAGAAAAGAAGAAAACGTCTTTGTCCTGCTGCCGAGCCATTTCAG
The DNA here is from genome assembly GCA_021201035.1 of Clostridiales bacterium. Lineage (GTDB taxonomy): Bacteria > Bacillota > Clostridia > Lachnospirales > Lachnospiraceae > Eubacterium_I. The sequence continues at coordinate 883 of JAJQFQ010000078.1, read as the reverse complement.
ACCGTTCGAAATCTGGATAATATCCACCATACCATCAATCTCTTTGCAGAATTCCACGGTATCATCAATCGTCATACCGCCCGGCACACCATCCTCCGCCGAATAGCGAAGTTCAATCACACGGTCTTCACCAATGCCCGCCCGACAGGCCTCGATGATTCGTTTCGGAAAACGCGCCCGGTTCTCCATGCTGCCGCCGTACTCGTCGGTGCGGTGATTCGTCCACGGGGAAATAAACTGCTGCAGCTGAAAACCATGTCCGCCGTGAAGCAGAATGCCGTCAAATCCGCATTCTCTCGCGAATCTGGAAATGCGATAATAATCATCACAGACCTTCGCCATCATGGCCTCATCCATGCCCTTCACCCGCACGCCATCCTCACGGGTCCAGTCCTCCGGTCCCCAGGGTTCCTTCGACTCCTCCGCGCGGCTGCCCTCATGGGAAAACTCAAAATAACACAACGCGCCCTGCGCCTTAATACGGTCAGCATAGGTCTTCGCAATCTCGAAATCCTTTCCCTCATAATGATCGAAATCAATCTTCCGCTCCTGAAAAAGCGTCCTCGCCTCTTCAAAATTCAGCGGCATCTCACCCGTGGATACACAGGCAAAGCCGCCCGCCGCACGGCGCTCCACCATGCGGTACAGATTCTCGCTAATCTCCGGAATAAAATAGTTCGCGTGCACAAACATCGTCGGCGCCGCCTTCATGCGGTTTTTGTAAACCTTTCCCCGGATGGTCACCGGACCGAACAGATGCGGGTAACGGATCTCTCCTGGTTTCTTACTCATAGATACATCCTCCTTCATAAAATAATCATACGATTTCGAATTTTTTGTTCTCCATCAAATCCAAACACCTTCTATACACTTATTATAATCC
>JAJQFQ010000087.1 GCA_021201035.1 Clostridiales bacterium | reverse complement strand
TGCTGATCCCGGTGATCGCGGGGCTTTCCTATGAGTTTATCCGTCTGGCCGGGCGGTCTGATAATCGTCTGATTCAGATATTGAGCAAACCGGGATTGTGGATGCAGGGACTGACTGTAAAGGAACCGGATGATGAGATGATCGAGGTCGGCATAGCGTCGGTGGAGGCTGTTTTTGACTGGAAACCGTTTGTGGAGGAAGTTCGCAGCTTTGAAGCGTCACAGGCCAAATCATGATGATACCAGAGTCAAAAGGTCATGAATCGAATGCTCGCATTCGAATTCATGATCGCATATTTGTTATGGGGATAATTCCTTAGCGATGATTCTGTATGGCAGTTATGACAGGATACACACAAACAGGATTTTCCGGTGAAATGGGTAATCAGGTATCAAAGGAATCAGGACAGATTTATGACATATAGAGAGATAAGAAGCAAGGCGGCCGGCCGTCTGCGGGATGCAGGAATTGAAAATGAACAGGCGGAGAGTGAATTCCTGTTGGAATATGCCTGCTCTGCGGACTTGAATTTTTATCTGCTGCATCAGAATGACGAAATGCCGCAGGAGCAGGAACGGATTTTTCAGAACCTGCTTAAGCAGCGGTGCGATCGTATTCCGCTGCAGCATCTGACCGGCGAACAGGAGTTTATGGGACTGCCGTTTTTTGTCAATGAGAATGTGTTGATTCCCCGGCAGGATACGGAGCTTCTGGTCGAGGAGGCTCTGGGGTATTTGAAAAATAAAAGTGATAAAGAGAATGAATTATGCGCTTTTGAACAGGAACAGAAGATCCGTGTTCTGGATCTTTGCACCGGATCCGGCTGCATTGCGGTCAGCCTGAAGAAACATTGTCCTGAGATTGTCGTGACAGGATCCGATCTGTCGGAAGAAGCATTGCGCGTTGCCGAAAGGAATGCAGAACGAAACGATGCGGATGTCATGTTTGTCTGCAGCGATCTGTTTTCTGATCTGGACGGAAATCCGGATGGAAGATTTCATCTGATTGTCTCTAATCCTCCTTATATTCCGACGGATGTGATACCAACGCTGATGCCGGAAGTCAGAGATCATGAACCGGAACTTGCGCTGGACGGACGTGCGGATGGATTATTTTTTTATCAGAAGATTATAGAGGAAGCGGATCGTTTTCTGTTTTCGGGCGGCTGTCTGATGTTTGAGATCGGATATGATCAGGGAACGGCCGTCTCGGAACTGATGCGGGAAGCGGGTTATACGAAGATAGAGGTGGTGCCGGATCTGCAGGGTCTGGATCGCGTGGTAAAAGGAAGGAGACTTGAATATGTTTGACAGACTGGAGGATACACTTCTTCATTTTGAGGAGGTTTTAAGCCTTTTAAGCGAACCGGATGTTGCGTCCGATCCAAAAAGGTTTCAGGAGCTGATGAAAGAGCAGAGTGATCTGGCACCGGTGGTTGAGGCTTATAAAGAATATAAAAAATGCAAGCAGGATATTGAGGACAGTCTTGCCATGCTGCAGGAGGAGTCTGATGAGGAAATGCGGGAACTGCTGAAAGAGGAACTGAGTGATTCCAAAACCAGAGTAGAGGAGCTGGAGAATCAATTAAAGATTCTTCTTCTTCCGAAAGACCCGAATGATGATAAGAACGTGATCGTAGAGATTCGCGCAGGAGCGGGCGGTGATGAAGCGGCTCTGTTTGCGGCCGAAATCTATCGGATGTATGTGCATTACGCTGAATCCAGACGCTGGAAGGTAGAGACCATGGACGTGGAGGAGATCGGCATCGGCGGTATGAAATATGTCAGTTTCATGGTGACCGGGCAGGGTGCGTACTCCGTATTAAAATATGAGTCCGGCGTACACCGGGTGCAGCGTGTCCCCGAGACAGAGTCCGGCGGACGGATTCATACCTCGACCATCACGGTAGCCATCATGCCGGAAGCAGAAGAGGTGGATGTGGAGATCGATCTGAACGACTGTAAGTTTGACGTGTTCCGCGCATCCGGAAACGGCGGGCAGTGCGTCAATACAACCGACTCGGCGGTTCGGCTGACCCATATACCGACCGGCATTGTGATTTCCTGTCAGGATGAGAAATCCCAGTTGAAAAATAAAGATAAGGCGCTCAAGGTGCTGCGGGCAAAGCTTTACGATATGGAGTGTCAGAAAGCGCACGATGCGGAAGCGGAGGCGCGAAGAAGTCAGGTCGGCACCGGCGACCGCTCGGAGAAGATCCGCACTTATAATTTTCCGCAGGGGCGCGTGACCGATCACCGAATTAAGCTGACCCTGTATCGGCTGGATTCAATTATGAACGGTGATATACAGGAAATCATTGACGCGTTGATTGCGGCGGATCAGGCTGCAAAACTGGCGAAGATGAGCGCCTGACGAGAGAAAATCAAACCGATATCGCAGGATGCGGCCGTAGCAGGATGATACGCGGCGGGCGAAGAGGGTTTTTCTTAAAAACAGAATCCTCACAATCAGAGAGATATGCTTCTGATTGTGAGGATTTTTAAAGGCTGTTTAGATTTGGTTGTTATGATTCCGTATGATGTATTCTGTCTATAATCTGCTCAATCGCTTCATCAGAACTGAGTTCGCCCAGGTCAAGGTACATATCGTAGTTATTTTCGGAACCCCATTTTTTCCCCGTGATCGTATGATAATAATCAGAACGCAGATGATCCATTTCCCGGATGGCTTTTTGCGCCTGATCTTTGTCACAGGAGGAAAGCTCCTGACAGCGCTGTATCCGCTTGTCTTCATCGGCATGGAAGAAAACGCTTAAGACATTCGGATATCCCTGAAGAATCTGGTCAGCAGTCCGTCCGACGATTACAACGCCGGATTGATCTGCGTAGTTCCGGATAATCTGTCTCTGCGCGTTGACAATCTTCATATTATCAGACATCGTGAGATTATTGTCTGAGTACCAGCCGGATGAGATCACCCAGTGCGGCGGAATATCGAAATAGCCGGACGGTTTTTCTTCTTTTTGCTCGACATATTCCGGCAGCATACCCAGCTCCCGTGCCGTCTGGTCGATCAGTTCTTTATCGACATATTTGTATCCGAGCTTTTCAGCCAGTTTTCTGGCTGTCTCGGCGCCGCCGCTGCAGAATTCCCGGCCCACGGTTATGATATAATTGGGAGCGGCAGCGGGCTGCGGTTTTGCTTCAGTCTGTTTTTCACGTACGAAAATGGCTTTAAATATCGTTCGTACCAGCGGCTGGATGAAGAACAGCTGTGAAAAATACGCAAACGGAAAGTTAAAGCATACGAGCCTCAGCCAGTTGGCAAACAGAGTCACAATGCTGAATCCCGCATAATAAGGATAGTACATCCAGGCTGCCAGAAAACTCATGGCCGGGCACATGATGCCGACGGTTGCGCAGATGATGGCGGTTTCAAAGATCATGTGATGCGTTTCAGCCGGATTGAATACTTTGCAGGCCAGTTTGAAGGAACAGGGGCTTCCCAGCAGATTTTCCAGCGTATAGGCCAGACAGAATTCAATCAGTATGACGGCCCAGATCGGCAGATAGTGACCGAAAGCATAGACGCCTCCCTGAATGTTGATTCCGCTGATGACGCTTGTGGCGCCCTCAATGGATGAAAAATAAGAGCCGTTGATCACGTAGAGACTGTAAAAAACATAGCCGTGTACGGTGATAACGACGGTGATAAGTGCGAACATCATTCGCTGAAACTGATTTTGCGGCATGTATAGTCCTCCCTTTGATAATAATTTTTCAGTATCTTTGCCTCCCGGTTTATAAATTTGGGCACAAAGATGCTTCGAGAATGCATAAAAAAGACACAAGGTACATCAGCAACCGGATCAGAATACATGTTACCGTGATCAGATTTACTTGCTGAGCAATACTTGTGTCGTTATGCATATTATGAAATTATCGAATAGTGTATCATCTGAGATTCAGAATGTCAAACATATTTTTCCTTTATAGAATATACGATGATGATGATTTATTTACACTGAGTTAAAATAAATCAAATAAAATGATTAAATTTAATCATTTCTTTTTCTTGTCAGTCATGTTATAGTCTCTTGTGTGGTGAAAGCTTAACAGGTTAGCCCTGATTTTTGATGAGAGTATACAGATAAGAAATGGAGAGATGAGACGGATGAACACACAGAAATATAAAGTACCTTATTTTTTGCCGCCCGATATGACATATGACTGGGTGAAGAAAACAGAGATTGAGAAAGCGCCGATCTGGTGCAGCGTGGATCTGCGGGACGGCAACCAGTCGCTGATTGAGCCGATGGGACTGGAAGAGAAAATCGAGTTTTATCAGATGCTGGTAAAGGTCGGTTTTAAAATTATTGAGGTAGGATTTCCCGCTGCGTCCGAGACCGAGTATGAGTTCCTGCGCACATTGATCGAGCGGGATATGATTCCGGACGATGTGACGATTCAGGTCTTGACACAGGCGAGGGAGCATATTATTAAGAAGACCTTTGAGGCGATACGGGGCGTGAAGCATGCGATCGTGCATGTGTATAATTCCGTTTCGGTAGCGCAGCGCGAGCAGGTCTTTAAAAAGGATAAAGAACAGGTAAAACAGATTGCCGTTGACGGCGCCATCCTGCTGAAGGAGCTGGCGGCGAATGAGGATGGCGATATTACGTTTGAGTACAGTCCGGAGAGCTTTACCGGTACGGAGATGGAATATGCCCTGGAGGTCTGCAACGCTGTTCTGGATGTCTGGCAGCCGACGCCGGACAAAAAGGCGACGATCAATCTTCCAGCTACGGTGGAGAACGGTATGCCGCATATTTTTGCAAATCAGGTTGAGTATATGCATAAGAATCTTCGATACAGAGATTCGGTTGTCATCTCTATTCATCCGCACAATGACAGGGGAACCGGCGTAGCGACGGCAGAACTGGGTGTTCTGGCGGGGGCAGACCGGGTCGAAGGAACGCTGTTCGGGAACGGTGAGCGTACAGGGAATGTAGATATTGTCACGCTCGGCATGAATATGTTTTCCCACGGTTTTGACCCGCAGCTGGATTTCTCGGATATGAATTATCTCGCGTCCACTTATGAGCAGTTGACGCAGATGCATATTTCCCCGCGGCATCCCTATGCCGGACAGCTGGTGTTTACGGCGTTTTCCGGCTCCCATCAGGATGCGATCGCGAAGGGGCTTGCCTGCCGGGAGGAGCAGCAGAAGGAGATTTGGGACGTTCCTTATCTGCCGATTGATCCGCAGGATGTGGGGCGTACGTATGACTCGGATGTGATCCGGATCAACAGCCAGTCCGGCAAGGGCGGCGTCAGCTATGTCCTGAAAAATCATTTTGGGCTGGTGCTTCCGGCAAAGATGAGAGAAGAGGTGGGCTATGCGGTGAAGCATGTATCCGATGTGGAGCATAAAGAGCTTTCTCCGCAGAAGATCTACGAGATTTTCCGTTCCAGATATTACCTCTACCAGGAGCAGTTCTCGGTGAAGGAGACACATTTCGAGCAGGTGCAGGGGATTCGTGCGCAGGTGACGATCGAGTATAACGGAAAGGCGGATGTGGTGATTGCGTCCGGCAACGGCCGCCTCGATGCGGTCAGCAACGCGATCAAGCAGTATTTTAACATCACGTATAAGCTGCAGGTTTATGAGGAGCATGCGTTGTCGCAGGGTTCCTCCTCGCAGGCAGCCTCCTACATCGGCATTCAGGGTGATTCCGATCAGCTGTACTGGGGCGTGGGTTTTGACGGAGATATTGTGAAAGCTTCCATTCACGCGCTTTCGGCGGCAGTGAATCATCTGCTGGACAGTCTGTCAAAAAAAAACTGAAGCTTGATCAGCGGATGCAGGATATCATGAATTATATCCAGACGCATTACCGGACGGTTACACTGAAAGGTCTGGCGGAAGAGTTTTATCTGTCTGTCCCGTACCTTTCCAAATATATTAAGGAGAAGACGGGAAAGCAGTTCAGTGAAATCGTGACCGGAATCCGGATGCAGCATGCCTGCAGCCTGCTGAAGTCAAAGGGAATGACGATCGAACAGGTTGCGGAGCAGTCCGGTTACCCGAGCGTAGAGCATTTTAACCGTCAGTTTAAGAAACTTTACGGGGTTACACCGGCAGCTTACCGTAATCAATGATACGCTGAATATGACTGTACGGATGCAGGGTTTCCGGCAGCATGTTTGCTTCAGTAATGAGATATTCTGATTTTAAAGAAAAATATTTTGAGGATAATCGTATATGATTGAAATATTAAAATCCATTCTATTTGGTATTGTGGAGGGAATTACCGAGTGGCTGCCGATCAGCAGCACCGGTCATATGATCTTGCTGGATGAGTTTGTGACCCTGAATGTCAGCGAGGCATTCTGGGATCTGTTTCTGGTCGTCATCCAGCTTGGGGCGATCCTTGCCGTGATTGTAGTCTATTGGAAAAAGCTTTTGCCGCTGACGAGAAGAGGCGGCGGTATACGGATTGACCGGAAGAAATGCAGCATGTGGCTGAAAATCATCGTGGCGTCCATACCTGCGGGTATCGTAGGCGTTCTCTGGGATGATATTTTTACCGCTTTATTCTACAATTATTTTACGGTGGCAATCATGCTGATCCTGGTCGGATTTGTGTTTGTGGTGGTGGAAAACCGACAGCGAAGGCGTCGGATTACCGTGGACTCCATTGATGATATCTCATATGGTCAGGCATTTGTGATCGGCCTGTGCCAGACGGTGGCTGCGGTTTTTCCCGGAACATCGCGATCCGGGTCAACGATTATCGGCGGGCTGCTTCTTGGTATTTCCAGAACGGCGGCGGCGGAGTTTACGTTTTTTCTTGCAATTCCGGCAATGGTGGGCGGAAGTGCGATTAAGCTGCTGAAATATGAAGGCGCTTTCTCATCGGATGAATTGATATTGCTGGCAGTGGGGATGCTGGTAGCGTTTATTGTTTCTATCATTGCAATCAAGTTCCTGATGAGCTATATCAAAAAACATGATTTCACGGTCTTCGGA
>JAJQFQ010000135.1 GCA_021201035.1 Clostridiales bacterium | reverse complement strand
AGATCCTTACTGGCTGTAAGGTATCTAACCCATAAATACATTGTAGTAGGAGGAATTTCCCCAAATGCATGACGACAAAAGAAACCTGGATTCTGTTCCGGAGGGTAAACTGGGCATTATTCCGCTGGAAAGCTGCAGTGAGATCGGCAAGGCCGTGGACAAATATCTCGTAAAATGGAGATGTGCCCGTCAGCACGAACATGAGAACGATATCACCTTCCGAGGCTATATGCGCGATTCCTATGTAGTAGGAGCTTCCTGTCCGCGCTTCGGCAGCGGCGAGGCAAAAGGGCGCATCAACCAGAGTATCCGCGGTTATGATCTGTTCATCCTGGTAGATATCACGAATTACAGCCTGACATACAAGCTGTGTGGTATGGAAAACCATATGTCTCCGGATGATCATTATCAGGATCTGAAACGTGTCATCGCGGCCGCCTGCGGAAAGGCCAAACGTATCACCGTGATCATGCCTTTTCTTTATGAGAGCCGCCAGCACCGCCGCACCGCCAGAGAATCCATGGACTGTGCACTCGCCCTGCAGGAGCTGGTCAACATGGGCGTAGACAATATCATCACCTTTGACGCTCATGATCCGCGGGTATTAAACGCCATTCCCTTAAGCGGATTCGAGACTGTCCAGCCGGCTTATCAGTTCGTGAAGGGCATCCTCGGCGCCTGCGATGATATCCGTGTGGACAATGACCATCTGATGATTATCAGCCCGGACGAAGGCGCAACAGGACGGGCGGTTTTCCTCGCCAGCGTGCTCGGCGTAGATATGGGCATGTTCTACAAACGCCGCGACTACAGCCGTATCGTAGACGGTATGAATCCCATTGTCGCTCATGAATTTTTAGGATCCACCCTGAACGGGAAGGATGTCTGGGTCATCGACGACATGATCTCGTCCGGCGGAAGTATGATCGATGTGGCAAGGGAATTAAAAAAGAGAAATGCCGGCCGCATTTTCGTCATCTCCACCTTCGGGCTTTTCACAAACGGTCTGGAAAAATTTGACCGGGCGGTTGAAGAAGGACTGATTTACAAAGTAGTTTGCACGAACCTCACCTATCAGTCACCGGAACTGTTGTCGCGCCCCTATTACATCAGCTGCGACATGAGTAAATATATCGCTTACATTATTGATACATTAAATCATAACGCATCCATCAGCGATCTCCTGGATCCTTATAACCGGATCAAAACTCTGGTAAAAGCATACAATGAAAATCAGGAGCTTGAGGAGCTGTAAAATCTTCATTGAACGAAAAAAAGCACCGGTCTTTACCGGTGCTTTTCTGTGTTCTATGTATTATTCCGTACAAAGAAGAAAATTCGCCATGGCCTCCGCTGCCACATCTTCATCCTCGCCGCTGGTCTCGATACATACGCTCTTACCGCAAGCCGGAGCAAACGCCATAATCCCCATAATGCTCTTCGCGTTCACACGATGCTCTTCATCCGCCAGCATAATCGTACTGGAAAACTGGCAAGCCACGCGAACCAACTCTGCGATCGGATTTTCATACCTGTCGGAGATATTCTCAATCCGGACTTCCTGTTTACTCATAGTTCCTTTAACCTCCGTCTAAACATGTATCTATTTTAGTGCAATTTCGGTTGTTTTACAAGCAAATTTTTACAAATCGTCATTTTATGAAAATGTATGGTTATTTACACACGGGTTTTAGACATATTGAACAGTTAGTTTTCACAAAAGGAAAACCTGTTTTATATACACATATCTGCTGATAAAATTCAGTCCGGCATAAGATACATGTCCGTCTAATGTCAGCATACACCCTGAGCAAGCATCGCATCGGCCACTTTCTCGAAACCGGCAATATTCGCACCTGCCACATAATCGCCCTCTTTGCCATAGCGTTTTGCGGCATCATCAATATTGTGATAGATGTTTACCATGATCTGGTTCAGTTTCGCGTCCACTTCCTCAAATGTCCAGCTCAGACGCTCGCTGTTCTGAGACATCTCAAGAGCGGATGTTACAACTCCGCCGGCATTCGCAGCTTTGCCGGGAACGAACAGCACACCGTTGTCCTGAAGATATTTGGTCGCATCAAGAGTGGTCGGCATATTCGCGCCTTCGCATACGGCTGTCACACCATTTGCTACCAACGCCTTCGCATCCTCAATCTGAAGCTCGTTCTGTGTCGCACACGGAAGAGCGATATCACATTTGATTGCCCATACGCCGCGTCCTTCATGATACTCCGCACCCGGTCTTGCAGCTGCATACTCAGTCAGGCGGGCACGTTTCACTTCTTTGATCTCCTTCAGCAGCTCCACATCAATGCCTTCCGGATCATAAATCCAACCGGTAGAATCTGAGCGGGTAACTACCTTTGCGCCAAGCTGATGTGCTTTCTGAATTGCATAGATTGCGACATTTCCGGAACCGGAAACCACGCAGATCTTTCCTTTCATTTCCTGTCCGTGGCACTTGATCAGTTCTTCTGTGATATACAGTAAACCGTAACCAGTCGCCTCTGTACGAGCCAGAGAGCCGCCGAAAGAAAGACCTTTGCCGGTCAGAACTCCCTCATAAGAATTCCGGATTCTCTTGTACTGACCGAACATATAGCCGATTTCACGTGCGCCGGTACCGATATCGCCGGCCGGAACATCAATATCCGCGCCGATATACTTAGAAAGCTCTGTCATAAAGCTCTGGCAGAACGCCATAATCTCACGGTCTGATTTGCCCTTCGGATCAAAGTCGGAACCGCCCTTGCCGCCGCCGATTGGAAGACCGGTCAGGGAATTTTTGAAAATCTGTTCAAAACCAAGGAATTTGATAATACCGATATATACGGACGGATGAAGACGTAAACCTCCTTTATACGGTCCGATTGCATTATTGAACTGCACACGGTAACCGGTATTCACCTGTGCCTGTCCGTTATCATCCACCCATGCCACACGGAACTTGATCTGTCTGTCCGGCTCGGTAATCCGTTCCAGAATCGCTTCTTTTCTGTAAAGCTCTTCATTTGCCTCAACCACCGGTTTAATGGACTCAAGCACCTCTTCCACTGCCTGAAGGAACTCCGGCTCGGAAGCATTCTTTGCCTGTACTTTTGCAAGTACCTCATCAACGTAACTCATTTTTGATCCTCCTTAATTTAACATCAATACATGTATTTTAGTACGAAACCCTCTATACTGCAAGGTTTTCATCCATAATAAAAAAATTGTTTTTAATTTTATACGCCGAAAATGAATTTTCCGATCAGGAATCCTTCAATGTTGCCTGATTCGCCGCTTCCATGGAGCGATTGATATGATCCTTCAACGCCGCAAAAGTCTCCTTGCTCAGCGTATGTTCGATTTTACAGGCGTCTTCCTCCGCAATCCCCTCATCTACCCCGAGAAAAACAAGCCATTTTTTCAACAGTAGATGACGCTCATAGATACTGGACGCAATCCCATCCCAGCATCGGTCAGCGTAATAAACCCACAATCGTCTACGAGAATGTATCCGTTCAGACGCAGATTCTTCATCGCGACACTTATGCTGGGCTTGGAATAATTCATCTCGGTTGCAATGTCAATAGACCGCACTACCGGTCTGACCTTGCTCAGCTTCAAAATACACTCCAGATAATCCTCTGCTGACTGATGTATCTGCATAAAAAATACCTCCTGTTTTTTATTCTTATTTATTTCAACGAACCGTTCTCCCTATATTTACTTCTCCAGATTCGCGAACTTCGTGTACTGCGGCAGCCATACCAGATTCACCGTCCCAATCGGGCCGTTCCTCTGCTTCGCGATGATAACCTCCGCAATCCCCTTGTTTTCGGAGTCTTTATGATAATAATCATCACGATAGATAAACATCACGACATCCGCGTCCTGTTCAATCGCGCCGGACTCTCTCAGGTCGGAGAGCATCGGCCTGTGATCAGGACGCTGCTCGACCTGCCGGGACAACTGTGACAGAGCGATGATCGGAACATCCAGTTCTCTGGCAATCTGTTTTAAAGAACGGGATATATCGGAAATCTCCTGCTGCCGGGAATCCGATCTCCCCGAGCCGGACATCAGCTGCAGGTAATCGATGATCACCAGCCGAATATCCTGCTCCAGTTTAAACTTCCTGCACTTGCTGCGAAGCTCGGAAACAGAGATGCCGGGCGTATCATCAATGATCAGATGAGACTGACCGATCGTGCCGGCACCCTCAATCAGCTTCTCCCAGTCGGCATCCGAAAGATTACCGCTTCGAAGCAACTGCGCGTCCACTCTCGATTCCAACGCGAACAAACGGTTAACCAGCTGTTCCTTTGACATCTCCAGACTGAAAACTGCGGTCGCGAGATTCTCATGGAACGCGACATATTGCGCAATATTCAATGCCAGCGCCGTTTTTCCCATGGAGGGCCGCGCCGCCAGCAGAATCAGGTCTGATTTCTGTAAACCGGACAATTTATAATCCAAATCCACAAAACCGGTCGGAATACCCGTAACGGTTCCCTGTGTACGTGATGCCTGTTCGATCCGGTCCAATGCCCGCAGAACAATTTCCTTAATTGGTTCATAATCGCCGCCCGTCCTGCTTGATAACAGCTGGAAAATACGTTTCTCCGTGTCCTCCAGAATCAGTTCCAGGCTGTCGCTACCCCGATAACAGGAATCCGTAATCTCCTCGGTCGTCCGAATCAGCTTCCGGAGCATGGACTTCTCCTGCACGATCCGCACATAATCCTTTATATTGACCGAGGTCGGAATTGAATTGAGCAGACCGCCCATATACTCCAGATCGCTGATCTCAGGCGGAGCCTGTTTCTCCCTCAGACGGTTCTGGAGCGTGATCAGATCTACCGCCGATCCGCTGCTATAAAGTTCTGTAATTGTCTCAAACAGCAGGCCATACTGCTGATGATAAAAATCATCCCTTGTAAGCATCTCGGAAGCAGTCAGCATGGCATCCCGATCCATAAGCATGGATCCGATCACGGACTGCTCCGCCTCCAGACTGTTCGGCATGATCCGTTTTATGATATCTTCATCCATACGATACCCTCCAGCATACTGAATATATGCTCACAAAGTCTCAGACGCAACATCTGACTGTTATACGGCGGTCATGCATTTCCTGTCTCAGAAAACAGACCCGTCAGGCCTCCGTCACTTTCACACGAAGCTTCCCTGTCACCTTCGGATGCAGCTTTATGCTGATCTCATAGGTACCCAGCGCCCGGATCGGCTCCTGCAGAACCATTTTTTTCTTATCTATGTCCAGATGAAGCTGCTGTTTCGCAGCAGCGGATATCTCCTTTGTAGACACGGAGCCGAACGTACGTCCGCCCTCTCCGGCGCGAATCCTGACCTCGACGTATTTGTCCTCCAGATTCTTCGCCAGCGCTCTGGCATTCTCCAGCTGCTCCTCCGCAACCTTATCCGCATGCCTGTGCTGCAGCTTCAGGTCATTTAAATTCTGCGCGTTCGCCTCCACCCCGAGCTTTTTCGGCAAAATCATATTGCGGGCATATCCGTCGCTGACATTTACGATATCGCCCTTCTTCCCGAGAGATTTGACATCCTGCAGTAATATTACTTTCATTTTACTTAATGCCTCCTTTTAAAATCTCATCCAGCGTGTTCTCGATCGTCTGTCTGGCCTCCAGAAGGGTATAGCCGGTCAGCTGCGCCCCCGCGGAATTCAGATGGCCGCCGCCGCCCAGACGCTCCATAATCTGCTGGACATTGATCTCATCGATGGAGCGGGCGCTGATATAAATCCTTCCGTTAAACTCTGTAAGCACAAAAGATGCCTTGATACCGATGATATTCAACAGCTCATTGGCCGCCTGCGCGCAGGCAACCGTCGGGCTCTCGATATTCTCCGCCGGGCAAATGCTGATTGCATAGGCTCCGCGGTATACCTCGGTATGGCGGATTGCCTCCGCCCTCGCCTTATATGCATTCATGTCATTCCTCATCATCTTGCGGACACGGGTCGTCTCCGCTCCGCAGCGCCGCAGATAAGCCGCCGCCTCAAAGGTGCGCACGCCCGTCTTGGATACAAAGTTATTCGTATCCACCAAAATGCCTGCGTAGATAGCATCCGCCTCCGTAGATGACAATTTAATATCCTCATCAAAATACTGAAGGACCTCCGCGATCATCTCACAAGCCGAGGAAGCATACGGTTCAATATAGGAAAGATCTGTATTTTTAATCACATCCTCACCGTGACGGTGATGGTCAAATACAACGATTGTCCTCGCTCTGCCAAGCAGCTCCGGGCATTCCGTGTAGGAAGGACGGTTCGTATCCACAACGATCAGTGCCGTCTGAGAATTCACTTCCTCTAAAGCCTCCTCGCAGGAGATAAACATATCCTCCGGATAACCGTTCTCCGGAGAAAAACACTCTTTAAACGGACGCAGTGTCGTGTTCACCGTCTCCAGAACGATCTGCGCTTTCTTGCCAAGCTGACGTGCCGCGCAGAAAATACCGATGGCAGCGCCGAGAGAATCTATATCCGCTATATGGTGCCCCATCACAAAAAACTTGTCTCTGCTGATCATGATCTCGCGCAGAGCCAGCGCCTTCACACGCGCTTTCACGCGGGTTGTCTTATCCACCTGACGGCTGTTGCCGCCGAAATAATATGTCTTTTCTTTCGTCTTGACCACTGCCTGGTCACCGCCGCGTCCGAGCGCCAGATCAATCGCCATACGGGAAAATCCGTAATTTCTGGCATAATCATCACCCACGCTGCCGATTCCCATACTGAGTGTAACCGACATCTCATTGCCCACCTTCAGAGATTTCACATCCTCCAGCAGACTGAAGCTATTCTCCGCCATCTCGTCCAGTGCCTTATGCGGAAAGACGACAAAATACTTGTCATTCTCCGTCTTCTTAACCAAGCCGCCCCGGGCGGCAAAGTATTTATTTACCTTCCGGTCCACCAGCGCGATCAGCAGAGACTGCTTGACTTCCTCTACACTGTCGAGAACCTCCTCATAATTATCAATGTAGACAAGCGCCGGAACCATCTGCATATC
>JAJQFQ010000010.1 GCA_021201035.1 Clostridiales bacterium | reverse complement strand
GAATACGGTTCTACCGTGGTTGGTCTGGAGATGATGCGCTCGGTCAATGAGGAAAACGAAGAGGAGAGCCGCAAGATTCAGGTAGTGCAGTCCGCATTTAATACGCTGTCTTATTCTGAGATGGACGCAATCCGGCATATATTTGAAGAACTGGACGGGACAGAAGGTGTACTGGTTGCCAGCAAGATCGCTGATCGGGTCGGTATTACACGTTCCGTCATTGTCAATGCGCTGCGTAAGTTTGAGAGCGCCGGTGTGATCGAGTCCAGATCTTCCGGTATGAAAGGAACCTATATCAAAGTCCTGAACGATGCACTTTATGATGAACTGCAGAAGGACTGGCACGGCAGGAAATAGTGGCTCTCACTCATCAGCCGGTTGCTCTGCTGAGCGGCTGTGAGCCGAAAATCGGCCGGAAAAAATAATCCTTGAATCCCCTGTGCCGGTGTGGTATAATACCACGGTCTGGGAGCTTCAGGGATTTTTTGTTGTTATGCAGATTTTCTGATGACACGGAGATTCTTCCGCGATTTTCGGACAGTTCATATTAATCACATGTGCGGACTGACCGGTGTGGTGCCCGGGTGCGGTGTTGTACCCCGGTGAGCCGGCGGGATGGATGCACATGGAAGAAAAACCATGGAGGAAAAGACATGAGTGTAATTTCAATGAAACAGTTGCTGGAGGCAGGTGTTCATTTCGGACATCAGACACGCAGATGGAACCCGAAAATGGCTCCGTACATCTACACCGAGAGAAACGGTATTTATATCATTGATCTGCAGAAGACCGTTGTCAAGGCAGATGAGGCTTACAAAGCCGTTATGGATGTGGTGGCTGAGGGCGGCACCATCCTTTTTGTCGGCACGAAGAAGCAGGCACAGGATGCGATCGCCGCGGAGGCACAGCGCTGCGGTATGTATTATGTGAATGAGAGATGGCTGGGCGGTATGCTGACGAACTTCAAGACCATCCGCAGCCGTGTAAAACGTCTGCGTGATCTCGAGAGAATGTCTGAGGATGGTACGTTTGATGTGCTGCCGAAGAAAGAGGTTATTCAGCTTCGCAAGGAATGGGATAAGCTGGAGCGCAACCTTGGCGGAGTTAAGGATATGGAGAGACTCCCGGATCTTATTTTTGTCGTAGATCCGAAAAAGGAGAGGATCTGTGTACAGGAAGCACATACGCTGGGTATCCCGCTGATCGGTATCTGTGATACTAACTGTGATCCGGAGGAACTGGATTATGTGATCCCGGGCAATGACGACGCAATTCGTGCTGTCAAACTGATTGTATCCACGATGGCGGACGCTGTTGTAGAGGCAAATCAGGGTCTGGTTGAGACTGACGCTGCATACGAGGATGATGCTGAGTATGATGATGCGGCAGTTGAGGAAGAAGCATAAGATATCTATAATTGAGATTCGTTTGGAGGAATATATATGGCTATTACAGCGGCAATGGTAAAAGAATTAAGAGAGATGAGCGGCGCCGGCATGATGGACTGTAAGAAAGCTCTTACAGAAGCAGACGGCGATATGGAAAAGGCTGTTGAGGTCCTGAGAGAAAAGGGGCTTGCAAAGGCTGTGAAAAAGGCCGGCAGAATTGCAGCAGAGGGAATGGTTGCCCTGAAGGTGACAGACTGCGGAACACAGGCGGTTGCCGTAGAGGTGAACTCCGAGACAGACTTTGTTGCCAAGAATGAGAAGTTTCAGAACTACGTTGCCCAGGTGGCTGAGCAGGCACTTGAGACGGAAGCAGCTGATATCGATGCTTTCCTTGCTGAGCCCTGGAAGTTTGACGCATCCAAGACGGTTAATGAAGAACTGGCAGGTCAGATTGCCGTGATCGGCGAGAACCTGAAGATTCGCCGTTTCCAGCAGGTAAAAGAGGAGAACGGTTTTGTGGCCTCTTATACACATATGGGCGGTAAAATCGGCGTTCTGGTCGATGTAGAGACCGATGTTGTGAACGACGATGTCAAAGAGATGGCAAAGAATCTCGCGATGCAGGTGGCTGCGTTGAAGCCGCAGTATACCGATCGCTCTGAGATCAGCGCAGATTTTGTTGCACATGAGGAGGAGATTCTCCGTGCGCAGATTATGAACGATCCGAAAGAGTCCCAGAAGCCGGAGAAGGTGATCGAGGGCATGATCAAGGGGCGTATCAATAAAGAACTGAAAGAGATCTGCCTCCTGGATCAGGTATATGTAAAGGCTGAGGACGGCAAGCAGATCGTCAGCAAGTATATCGAGCAGGTTGCGAAGGCAAACAGCGCGAAGATCAGCATCAAGGGCTTTGTACGTTTTGAGACCGGCGAGGGTCTTGAGAAAAAGAACGAAGACTTTGCGGCTGAAGTGGCGGCGCAGATGGCCGGCAATTAAGTAACAGAGTATTCGAAATTGCAGAAAACAGACTGACGGAATCGTCAGTCTGTTTTCTGTTTCACGGGAAAGAAAGTTTGTCCTGGTTTTGGCTCACTTATCATTCCCGTTTGTATCCAGAGCGCTGTATACAGCAGCTGCAGCCGCACCGCCGATCAGAGGAGCTATAATAAAAATCCAGAGCTGCGACAATGCCGCACCGCCGGCGAAGATGGCAGGCATCAGGCTTCTGGCCGGGTTAACGGAAGTGCCTGTCAGAGAGATGCCGAGGATATGTACAAGTGTCAGTGATAAACCGATGACAATTCCGGCGACAGCCGAGTTCTCAACTTTGCTGGTCACGCCTACGATGACCAGAACAAAGACAAATGTCAGCACAAGCTCTACCAGAAATGCGCCTCCGGGCGTACCGTTTGTCCAGCCTTCCTGTATCTGGTTGGCGCCGAAACCGCAGTCAAACCCGAATACAACGCCGATGACGACGCAGCCGAGTGCAGCTCCGATGATCTGAGAGATAACATAACCGACAAAATCGATGGCTGAAAGCTGTTTGCGGATCAGCATGGCGAGTGAAACTGCCGGATTGACATGACAGCCGGAAATATTGCCGATACTGAATGCCATGGCGACAATGGACAGTCCGAACGCAAGCGCAGTTAAAAGATATCCGCTTCCCGCTTCGCTGGAGCATCCCACAGCAACTGCGGTTCCGCAGCCGAAGGTGACCAGAACAAATGTGCCGATGACCTCAGCGATGTACTTTTTAAAGTGTTCCATACGAAAACCTCCTTATGATGAATATAGATTGTTGTATGCCCCATAGCAGCAATATAACACCTGCCAGGAGGGAAGTCAAATGAAACATTGTTCATATTCTATAATGAAAGTGTCATCGAATTTCACGGATAAAAAAAGAGTATAGCCATGCAGATAAAATTATGTTATGATTCAGTCAGTTATTTTTATGAGGGAAATTATGAATACGAGAAAAATCCTGAACAACAAAATCTATTTATACGTAACAGAATTCTTTTCCGGCATGTCTGTTATGGCGGTGGAACTGGGGGCGAGCCGTCTGCTTGCGCCGTATTTCAGCTCATCACAGATCGTCTGGACGATCATCATCGGTACGATCATGATTGCCATGGCGCTTGGGAATATTTACGGCGGTCGTTCCGCAGACAGGCACCCCGATCCGGACAGGCTGTATAAGCGCATCATTATTGCGTCCATCTGGATTGCCCTGATTCCCGTTCTGGGGAAATATATTATCCTCGGCATCTCGGCGGTGATGATTTTTTCAGTCAACAGTAATTTCCTGATCTGGGCGGCTTTTGCGGCGTGTATGATTATCTTTGTGTTTCCGCTTTTTTTGCTGGGAACGGTGACGCCGTCTCTGGTCAAATATGCGGTACAGGATCTGGATGACAACGGAAAAACCGTCGGTTTCCTGAACGCTTCGAATACCATCGGCAGTATTATAGGCACATTTGTTCCAACGTTCATTACGATCCCTGCGGTGGGGGTATCCATCACGTTTTATATTTTTGCCGGTATTTTGCTGGCGATTGCAATCATCTATTTTTGCAGCAAACGCCAGAAGTCGGTTCGCGCGGCTGTCGGCGTGATCGTGCTGATCGCTGCCTGCCTGATCTGCAGGACAGACAGCTTCGCCTTTTGGGAAGACGATCTGACCTATGAGGGCGAGTCTATTTATAATTATCTGCAGGTGAAAGAAGACGACCGCAAGGTCTATCTGTCCACAAATGTTCTGTTCGGTGTTCAGTCTGTTTATGTAAAGGACGGCAGTCTGACCGGTATGTACTATGATTATGCCATGGTTTCAACCATGATGGCGGATGTCAATGAGGCGGATGAACTGGATGTCCTGATCCTGGGTATGGGAACCGGAACCTTTGCTACACAGTGTGATCTTTATTTTGATAATCTGAATATAGAGGGTGTGGAGATTGATGAGGATATCACGGAGCTTGCCGTGGAGTATTTTCATCTTTCTGAGGATATACCTGTCTACACATACGACGGACGTGCTTATCTGAATGCCGTGGACAAGACCTATGACGTGATCATGGTTGACGCTTATCAGGATATTACGATTCCGTTTCAGATGTCTACAACTGAATTTTTTACACTGGTGCAGGAGCATTTGAATCCCGGCGGCGTCATGGTGATCAATATGAATATGCGCGGTGAGGAGGAGGGGAATATCAACCAGTATATTTCCGACACGGTTTCATCTGTGTTTTCCGAGGTTTATACGGTTGACTGCTCCGGAAATACGAACCGGGAGCTGTTCGCGTCTGATAATTCCGATATGCTGCAGGTTATGGAGAGAAATATTGCGTTGGAGGAGGATGCCGATCTGAAAGCCATGATGATGACGGTCTCAGAGAATCTGCAGGCGTATGAGGCGGGAGATTACCTGATGACGGATGACAAGGCGCCGGTGGAGCTGCTCGGCATGCGGGTCATTGACGATCTGATCGCGGATGAGGTCAGCTATTATAAACAACTTTACCGGGAGAGAGGGCTGTCGGGACTGCTGGATGAGTTCCGCTGAAAATCATCTGTATGAGAAGTTAAAATCAGGCTGAGCAATTATGAAACAGGAATGGATACAGATACGGGGCTATACTATGTTAAAAAAATGGAAAAAACTGAGAAACCTTATGGATCATGTCAGCGAAGTGCTTGAGGTGATACTTTCCGTTATCATTATTGTTGTAGTTGTCATTGCCATTTTCTTTTTAAAGACGCCGTTTCTGGAATATCTGGCGGATCCGACTGCGAGCGGTGCGCTGCTGACATTTATTACCTATGTATTGAATATTGTGATCTGCGTGGAGCTTTTTAAGGTGCTCTGCAGTCCCGGGACGGAAACAGTGCTGGATGTCATGATGTTTGTGATTGTGCGCCATATGATTGTGCATGACACGACTGCGGCGGAGAATCTGCTCACAATTCTGGGTGTGGCAATGCTTATTGTGATTAAAAAATATGTGCTGCAGAATCAGTGGCATCCAGGGAAAAAATGCGCAAAGGATACGATTGATGAGAAAGACGGTTCTGAAAATACTGATTAAGGATATAGTTATCATACTTCAATCGTAATTCCTTCAGCAAGCGCCTGCGCTGGTATGTCGCCGGATATGTTCCGACAGAAATCAAGAACAGGGACATTCATACTGACAGGCGGAAATGTGTTGTCGTAATGATCCAATAATATCATTTTCGGGTGCAGCCGCATCGCAATTTTGTAGTTATATTCATCAATATCGCTTCTTCCCTGATGAGGCAGGATCAGGGCATCCGCACCGATTGGATAGGAAATCCTCTCTGCAAGTCCGGCACTGCCCATCAGGAGTATATGTTTTTTCTCCGCGGCTATCTCATAAACCAGACATTCCCCGTTTTCACGATATCGCAGATTCATTTGAAGGAGATATATCATGCGCGGAAACTGCTTCCATGTGTCCGTTTTAGTGATGATGTGCCTGATGACGGCAGCATCAAATCGGATATGCTTTCCCGGATATACACGGACGGTCATCTTCGGAAATTTCAGAATATCTCCCGGATGAATCCTTTGGATTTTTTCTTCAGGGAAGCCATGGGAACGAAGGGTTCCGGCCGGAGTTCCGGTTACGTATATGGTACATGGCATATCTGAAAACAAAGAACAGACACTAGACAGGTGATCCAGATGTCCGTGTGTAATCAGAATGTTTTTCTGTCTGCGAAAAGCCTGTGTTCGTTCTCGAATTATTTCTTCAGATTCCTGTCCTTTTGACAGAAACTTCATAAACGAGTCAAAGAGGAGGGATGTTTCGGCCGTTTCGAGGAGGATTGAGGCGGTGCCGTACCATGTAATTTTCATTTTTCCTTCATAATAGTATAAGGATTGCGGGGGCACGAAGTGCGGAGCAATCCGTAGGTATCATAGTTTAATAAAAATCGGGTCTGTGATTAGATCAGGTTTTACAAGATTGTTGATATTATACAGCAGGTCGGGAAGTGTAGCAACAGCTATTTTCAATATCTTTGCCACAAACGTAATCAATGCCCGCCCGGTAGTGGGAAGGATATTTACCATCTTTTTAAATTATAAATTATCGATAATACATTGCCTTGATAAATATTTTGTGATACTATGATGATACGAAGCGTGTATTGATCCATCAACATAATCTGATTATTTATCGAATTGATTGTAAATGCTTCACAAAGGAGAGTATAGGTATGTTTGAAGCGGGCGCGGTGATTATAGCTGCGGGTTTGTCTAGCAGAATGGGAGATTTCAAGCCTCTGTTGCCACTTGGTGATACGACTGTGATTCGAAAGCTGATCCGGACATTGCAGTGTGGTGGTGTGAAAAAAATTGTAGTTGTCACCGGATACCGCGGTGATGAATTAATGAACCATATCAATGATATGCATGTAACATGTGTACCGAACGATTATTATGCTCAAAGCCAGATGTTTGATTCTGCCAAAATCGGTTTTTCCGCAATCAGGGGATTATGTAAAAAAGTCCTCTTTTTGCCGGTAGATATACCGCTGTTTGATGAAAACACCGTGAGGGCACTGTTAAATCAAAACGCAAATCTGATCTGTCCGGTGTGGCAGGGCAAGAAGGGACACCCGATTTGTATTGCCG
>JAJQFQ010000187.1 GCA_021201035.1 Clostridiales bacterium | reverse complement strand
AGATAAAGGAACCTGTGAGTTATGAAAAAACTGAATTACAGAGATTTTAACACGGCGTGCGGAAGGAATATCTTTCTGACCCGGACAAAGCACCGGTATTCCAGAGAATATCTGGCGCGGATGGCGGGGATTTCCCCCAAATTTCTGTACGAGATCGAAATGGGAAGAAAAGGATGTTCTTCTTATGTGATATGCCGTCTGGCGGATGCATTGGGAGTAGGTGTGGATTATCTTCTCGATTCGACTCCGGAGGACAGAGACAACCTTGAGAATCTGTGCAGCAGCTTCCATGGTGCACAGAGAGAATCCCTGATTCTGATCATACGGCTTATGTATGATATGATTCAGCCATATTAGTATTACGTAAAAAGTCCGATTGTATGTGGATACAGTCGGATTTTTTTTCGGTTTTTTATCGTAAACTGATTTTTTTGTTGCCAGAAGTTTTAGTTTTGTGTATAGTATATATCGTGTATGCAGAAAATGCCGGGGATCCCGGCAGAACATAAGGAGATAACAGAAGATGGAAAAAACAGCATTTGTTACAAAGGAGCAGATCGAGATGATCGTGAAGGATTATCCGACTCCGTTCCATTTGTATGATGAGAGAGGCATCCGTGAGAATGCCAGGGCTGTGAAGGAAGCTTTTTCATGGAACCCCGGATTTCGGGAATATTTTGCGGTCAAGGCGACACCAAATCCGTTCCTGATCAATATTTTAAAGGAATACGGATGCGGGACGGATTGTTCCTCCATGACAGAACTGATGCTCTCAAGAGAATTAGGCTTTTCAGGGGAAGAAATCATGTTTTCCTCGAATGACACACCGCCGGAGGAATTTGTTTACGCGAATGAGATCGGCGCGACGATTAACCTTGATGATTTTACTCATATCGCTTATCTGGAAAATCTGATCGGAAAGTTTCCGGAGACGATGAGTCTGCGCTATAATCCGGGTGGTGTCTACACGTTGAGCAATGGCATCATGGACAACCCCGGGGATTCAAAGTATGGTTTTACGAAGGAACAGATTCTTGAGGGATATCGTATTCTGAAGGAGAAGGGTGTGAAGAGGTTCGGTATTCATGCGTTTCTGGTGAGCAATACGGTGACGAATGATTATTATCCTACGCTGGCAAAGACCCTGTTTGAGCTTTGCGTTGAGATCCGGGAGAAGACCGGTGTACAAATGGATTTTATCAATCTGTCCGGCGGCGTGGGTATTGCCTATAAACCGGATCAGACACCGAATGATATCCGTGTGATCGGTGCGGGCGTTGAGAAGGTCTACAATGAAGTACTTGTGCCGGCCGGCATGGGCAATGTCGATATTTATACAGAGATGGGGCGCTTTATGATGGGTCCTTACGGCTGTGTGGTGACACAGGCGATCCATGAAAAGCATACGTACAAAGAATATATCGGTGTGGATGCCTGCGCGGCGAACCTGATGCGGCCGGCTATATACGGCGCTTATCATCATATCACTGTGGCCGGGAAGGAGCATGCTCCCTGTGATCACAAATACGATGTCGTCGGTTCCCTCTGCGAGAACTGTGACAAGTTTGCGATCGACCGGATGCTGCCGAAGATCGACATGGGCGATTATCTTATCATCCACGATTCCGGTGCGCACGGATTTTCCATGGGATATAATTATAATGGCCGGCTCCGCTCCGCTGAGATTCTCCTGAAGGAGGATGGAAGTGCGCAGCTCATCCGCCGTGCGGAGACGCCGAAAGATTATTTTGCAACCTTTGACTGCTTTGACATAGTGAAGGGGCTGGTGTGATTTGGCTGCGTGCAGGTCATACGAATTTCTGAAAAGTAATATAAAGAATAACAAAATTTCATATTCTGCATTGACGAAATGTATTTTAATTGATACAATTACAGTATCTTTTTGAAGACAAAGGCAAAGGCGCCGCGAAAGACATGTTTTTTCGCTGCGCCTTTATTCGTTTCTGTATTTTAATTATTCCTGTAAGGCTTTTTTCCGGTACAAAAGAAGTGATGAAATCTTGATTTATTATGGTAGAAAGACGAGGATATGAATATGAGTGCATTTGAACCGATTTTATCCGGATTTCCGGGAGTTGACCGAATGCTGGACAGCATTCGTCTGGGTGACAACGTGGTATGGCAGGTAACGACGCTGGATGAGTTCTGCCGTTTTGCCCATCCTTTTGTAAAGCAGGCTATAGCGGACGGGCGGAATCTGATCTATATGCGGTTTGGCGACCATGAACCGCTGCTTAAGCCGCAGCCCGGCCTGAAGATTTATGAGTTTGACCCCAATGAAGGATTTGAGGCGTTTACGGTGAACATCCGCAGCCGGATTACGGAAGAGGGGTATGACGCGTTTTATGTATTCGACAGCCTTTCTTCACTTCAGTCGGTGTGGTACACAGATCTGATGATGGGAAATTTCTTCCGTCTGACCTGTCCGTATCTCTTTATTCTGGACACCGTCGCCTATTTTCCGTTGCTTCGCGGACGGCATTCTTATGATGCCGTAGCGAAGATTCGTGACACAACACAGCTGCTTCTGGACGTTTATTCCGGCGAGAATCTGTACATCCAGCCGCTGAAGGTCTGGAACCGGAACCTGCCGGAAATGTTCCTTCCGCATATCTGTGATACGGAAACCGGCGAGTGCCGGACGCTGCGCGGCGGTATTCCGCTGAGCCGGTATTATCAGCTGGTGGATGAGGTGAAAGCAGAGAGCCAGGATCAGAATCTGGACAGCTATGACCGGTTTTTCGCGTTGGCGCGTCTGGAATATAAACACGGCAAATTCAGCGAAGAGACAGAGGATCAGATCATTGAGAGCACCATGACGAAGGATGCGAAGCTGCATGAGCGGATCAAACAATATATTAAACCGAAGGATTACTTTAATCTGCGGGATCGGATGGTGGGAAGCGGCGCCATTGGCGGGAAGGCATGCGGCATGCTGCTGGCCAGAAGGATTGTCCAAACCCGGCTGCTGGAGTATGCGGCGCATACGGAGCCTCATGACTCCTTTTATATCGGATCGGATGTATTTTACAGCTATATTGTCGCGAACGACTGCTGGAAAATGCGGATTGCCCAGCGCACTGAGGAGGGCTATTATACTGAGGCGGAGCCTCTGCGTCAGGCACTGTTGTCCGGAACATTTCCGCCGGATATCCGGGAAAAGTTTCGATCACTTCTGGAGTATTACAGCGGAAGCCCGATCATTGTGCGCTCTTCCAGTTTCCTGGAAGACGGCTTCAATAATGCTTTCGCGGGGAAATATGAGTCTGTATTCTGTGTGAATCAGGGGACACCGGAGGAGTGCCTGATGGCGTTTGAAGACGCGGTGCGGACGGTTTATGCCAGCACGATGGATCTTTCGGCGTTGGAGTACCGGAGGCAGAGAGGGCTGGAACATCTGGATGAACAGATGGCGGTGCTCGTGCAGCGGGTTTCGGGA
Source organism: Clostridiales bacterium (assembly GCA_021201035.1). Classification (GTDB taxonomy): domain Bacteria; phylum Bacillota; class Clostridia; order Lachnospirales; family Lachnospiraceae; genus Eubacterium_I. The sequence goes on along the minus strand of JAJQFQ010000187.1, from coordinate 3,612 downwards.
TCTTTCTGGGGCAATTATTTCTTTCCGGCGGCGGCCGGAGTCGGTTACAGCTACAGCCTGTACCGGACGAGGAAGGACGCGGATCTGTCGGCGGGTCTTCTTCGCATCGTGGCGGGATTGGGCACCCGCGCTGTGGACCGCCCGGAGAATGATTATCCCCGTTTGTCGAGTCTGGACCGCCCGGATCTGTCCCTTTATCACTCCGTGGCGGATAAACATCGTTTCTCTCAGAGAAACGTCGATGTTCTGGATATCACAGACAATCAGTTAAAAACCCTTCCTTTTGACACAATTATGGAACAATTACCTCTCTGGTATAAAAAGGCTGTTATGGAGAGGGACTATGAGGCGGAGTCTGCTTTGAAGCGGCTGAACCGGTGGAAACAGGTTTGGTTTGTCACCTGTCAGAAGCTGCTGTCGGATCAGGAGTTTACCGGTTACATGCAGAAAATGCTGAAAGTGTTGGATGAGGTTTACGGCAATCCGGTTGACATTGAATACACCGTCAATATAGACGAGGCGGGAGAGTTTGTTGTCAATCTGCTGCAATGCCGTCCGCTTTATACCGGTACAAAGGGCGGCGCGGCAGAAATACCGGCACTTCCGAAGGAGGATATTTTCTTTGAACTGAAGGATTCTTCCATGGGCACATCCCGGAAAATGAAAGTGGAAGTGGTTGTCCAGATCGACCCGATCGGGTATTATGAATATCCCTATAAGCTGAAGCCTCAGGCGGCGGAGGCGCTGCGGAAGCTGAATCTATATTATCGTGAACAGGGAAAGAAAATCCTGCTGATGACGCCGGGACGCGTGGGAACTTCCTCTCCGGAACTCGGCGTGCCTGTGACGTTTGCCTCTATATCCAACTGCTGCGGCGTCTGCGAAGTATCTGATAACCGGGCGGGCTATATGCCGGAACTCAGCTACGGCAGCCATCTGTTTCAGGATCTGGTGGAGGCGGACATCTTCTATTGTGCATTGTGGAATGATCACCGGACACCTGTCTATGAGGAACATTTTTTCGATGGACTTAAAAATCATTTCGCGGAGATTTGTCCGGATATGGATCCGCTGTTTCATATGTTCCGCGTGACGGAACCGGAGGACCTGTATTATTGGAATGATGTGAAATCGGGACGGACGCTGTGCGGGAGATGGAAATCGGTGTCTTGACTTCATAAATAAAGTATGCTACTTTTATATGCACAGGTGTCGGATATATACAATGATTTGAGCGGCGAAAGAGTATGATACTAAGGATGCTGGAATCCGATTTCTGACCTTTCGACCTTGGTATCATCATATTGTATCCGGTGAAAAGGGAAACAGGTGAGAGTCCTGTGCGAACTCGTCACTGTAATCGGGGAATGTCGGACCACGGCGTGCTGCAGACGAACAGTTCGTATTCTGATTCCATATATATCCTGCTTATGATGTATATGTTTCCGGAATACGTTCTGCCGAATCTCATGCCGGATGTCACTGGGAGACCGGGAAGGCGGTCCGGCGTGAAGATCCGTAAGTCAGGAGACCTGCCTGTACCGTATGTGCCGTCAGGGTCAGAGCAGATTCTGCCGTGTACATCGGTTGCGATGGGGATATTCCCCGGGCCACGAGTAACTGGTCGCAGCACATATAGTTTCCGGTTGTGAATGGTAATGATATATATACCGGAATCACAGGCAGACTGGGCTGTGTTTTCACGTCAGAGGATTTGATGGAGAGATACAGGTGCAGGCTGCTGATTTTCATGTGCATATTGCGTCCTCTTACGAGATGCCCTTATAAATATAAGGGTATTTTTATTTCATGTTTTGTACAGGTGCGGCAGGAATCGGGGTATGGCCGATCAGGCGGTCCTATTCTGACCGTACAAAAAAGAAGGGAGGAACAGCATGAAGAAGAAGCTTGTTGTCTTACTGGCGGCCGCATTGACATCCGGACTGATTTTTACCGGATGCGGCAGCACGAGCGAAACAGCATCCACAGATGCGAGTATGGCTGAGGAGGAGTTGAGTGCGGACACGGAGGAAGAGGAAGGTATGGCAGATGTAGATCAGGCCGCTGCGGATGAGGTGGCTGCGCTGATCGACGCCATTTATGTGCAGGAGAGAACCGATGAAACAGATGAGCAGTGTGCGGCGGCTAAGGAGGCATGGGACGCATTGACGGATGAACAGAAAGAACTGGTAGAGGGAGAGAATGCCGATCCGGATTATTTCGGAAGGGACACCGGCGACGCGTCGCTGGATGATCCGCGCAATCAGGATGAGATCGGAGAAAATGAGATTCTGGTTGTCAGCTTCGGAACATCCTTTAACGACAGCCGCGCGACAGACATTCAGGGCATAGAGGAAGCTATTCAGGAAGCTTATCCTGACTGGTCTGTGAGACGCGCTTTTACTTCGCAGATCATTATCAATCATATTCAGGCGCGTGACGGAGAGTGTATTGACAATGTGGAGCAGGCGCTTGAACGTGCGGTTGACAACGGCGTTAAAAATCTGGTCGTTCAGCCAACGCATCTGATGCACGGCGCGGAGTATGATGAGTTGATAGAAACGCTGGAAACGTATGAAGATCAGTTTGAGAGCGTGTCCGTGGCGGAGCCGCTTTTGGGAGAGGTCGGCGACGATGCGACCGTGATTAACGAAGATAAAGAGGCGGCTGCACAGGCGGTTGTGGCGGCTGCGGTGGAGGAGTCCGGCTATGACAGCCTGGATGCAGCTGCTGAGGACGGTGTTGCTTTTGTCTTCATGGGACATGGTACATCCCATACAGCGAAGGTTTCCTACAGCCAGATGCAGACACAGATGAGTGAGCTTGGCTACGACAATGTCTTTATCGGAACCGTTGAGGGTGAGCCGGAGGATACCGCGTGCGAGGCGGTGATCGAGGCCGTGAATGAGGCCGGATACACGAAGGCGATTCTGCGTCCGCTTATGGTTGTGGCAGGCGACCACGCGAATAACGATATGGCCGGGGAGGATGAGGACTCCTGGCTGAGCATGTTTGAGTCATCCAGATTGTTTGAAAGTGTGGATACACAGATTTCCGGACTCGGCAGGATTGATGCGATTCAGGAGATCTATGTGGAGCATACGGCCGCGGCGATCGAGACTCTGACTGATAGTGAATGATAAAAAGTCGTTTACCGTAAAATATGGTTAAAATGAAAAAGTTTTTACAAATGATGATACCTGCGGATTCTTTCGTACTTTGCAATCTCAGTCTCTGGTATCATCGAAGATAACGGGAGGATCAGATGAAAATGAAAAAATGGATATCTGTCATTTGTGCGGTTGCGCTTGCCTGTGCCATGTTGGCGGGCTGCGGCGGACAGGATGATTCGGCACAGACAGATGCAGTGAGTGAGTCGGTACAGAGTGAACAGGACAACTCCGTGTCGGAGGACGATGTATCAAATGAGGTTTCCGGACAGGAGGAGACCTCAGAGAATACAGGTGATGATGGACAGGAAGAAACAGCGCCGACAGATGATACAGATGGTGCGGATATACCGGAGGATGGCGTGTACACCGCCGAATTCCAGACTGACAGTTCCATGTTCCATGTCAATGAAGCTTATGACGACAGGGGAACACTGACCGT
>JAJQFQ010000012.1 GCA_021201035.1 Clostridiales bacterium | reverse complement strand
TCTGGCCGTAGGTGCTCCGGTTCCGCTTGCGTTGAAAGAGGAAAATCCGGTTCGGCTGACGCGGCCGGAACTGGAAGCGGCGATCACGCCGCGTACAAAGATTCTGGTTATGCCGTTCCCGAATAATCCGACCGGTGCGGTTATGGAGAAGAAGGATCTGGAGAGTATTCTGGATGTGATCGTAGAAAATGATCTCTTTGTACTTACAGATGAGATATATGCGGAGCTGACTTATACGGAGGCGGGACATATCTCGATTGCTTCCATGCCCGGCATGCGCGACAGAACGATCTATATTAATGGCTTTTCCAAGGCGTTTGCCATGACCGGATGGCGTCTGGGTTATGCGTGCGGTCCGGAAGTGATCATACGTGAGATGATTAAGATTCATCAGTTTGCCATCATGTGTGCGCCTACAACCAGCCAGTACGCGGCGGTGGAGGCGCTGAGAAACGGTGATGACGATGTGGCCATGATGCGGGAAGCCTATAATGGGAGGCGGCGCTATCTGGTGCATCGTTTTAAAGAGATGGGACTGAGCCGCTTTGAACCTTACGGGGCATTTTATATTTTCCCGAGTATACAGGAGTTCGGCATGGCTTCCGAGGAGTTTGCGATGCGCTTTCTGGATGAGGAGAAGGTGGCTGTTGTTCCGGGAACGGCATTCGGTGCGTGCGGTGAGGGATTTCTGCGGATTTCCTATGCCTATTCGCTGGATGCGCTGAAGGAGGCGCTGGACCGTCTGGAGAGGTTTGTTCAAAAACTGCGCGCGGAGAATCGATAGCAGACAGCATGAAACCGCAGACACAGCAGGGAAGTCTGCTGCGCGGTTAAGACATGATATTGACAGGATATAAAATATGGCGAAATTGAATATCGTATTATACGAACCGGAGATCCCCTCAAATACTGGGAATATCGGAAGAACCTGCGTGGCGACAGGTACGCGTCTGCATCTGATCGAGCCTCTTGGTTTCCAACTGACGGAAAAAGCGCTGAAGCGGGCCGGCATGGATTACTGGCAGGATCTGGATGTGGCGACATACATTAATTATGATGATTTCCTGGAACGGAATCAGGGAGCGGTTATTTATATGGCAACGACGAAGGGACAGCGGGTTTACACGGATGTCCGTTATGAGGAGGACTGCTATATTATGTTCGGCAGGGAGAGCGCCGGCATACCGGAGGAGATTCTGGCATATAACCGTGACCATTGCGTACGGATTCCGATGCTGGGTGAGATTCGCTCTCTGAATCTGGCCAATTCCGTGTCGATTGTTTTGTATGAGGCGCTGCGTCAGAATAATTTTTCCCAGATGCAGCTGATCGGACACCTGACAAAATATGATTCATACATACAGTGAAAGTATCGTCAACAGACAGGAATCAGAACATATGTCTTTTATAACAGCAAAGAATTTAAAACATCATTTTGTGCGAAGGGATGAGGAAGGCCGGACCATCGGCGAGATCCCGGCGCTTAACGGGATAGATCTTGATGTGGAACCGGGGCAGTTTATTGCCGTTCTCGGCCACAACGGGTCCGGTAAATCCACCTTTGCCAAGCATCTGAATGTACTTCTCTCCCCCACGGAGGGAACTCTTTTTGTGGATGGAAAAAACGTGGAGGATGAGGATGAAACCTGGAACATCCGTCAGTCCGCCGGGATGATTTTTCAGAATCCCGACAATCAGATTGTTGCAGGTGTCGTGGAGGAGGACGTGGCCTTCGGACCGGAGAATATCGGTGTCCCGACGGAGGAGATTGTCACTCGTGTGGAGGAGAGTCTGGCAGCGGTCGATATGACGGAATACCGGCATCATTCCCCGAACAAGCTGTCCGGCGGGCAGAAGCAGCGTGTGGCGGTAGCGGGAGTGGTTGCCATGCGCCCGAAATGCATTATCATGGATGAGCCGACAGCCATGCTGGATCCGAACGGACGGAGGGAAGTGCTGAAGACGGCGCACCGTCTCAACCGGGAGGAGGGTGTGACGATCATACTGATCACACATTATATGGAAGAAGCAGCGGAGGCGGATTTTGTATTTGTGCTGGATCAGGGAAAAGTTGTGATGCGGGGGAACCCGCGCGAGATTTTTTCCCGGGTGGAGGATTTGCATGATTATGGTCTGGATGTGCCGCAGATTACCCGTCTTGCTTATGAATTGAGGAAGGAAGGCTGTCCGCTGCCGGACGGCATCCTGAATCGGGCGCAGCTGCTGGATGCGCTTTGTGAAAGCATATTGAAATCTGACGTATATAAGAACAAAAATATAAAAAACAGCGTGGATTCTGCTGATCCATTCGGCTCGGACGTCTCAGAATGTGATGAAAAGCTGCGCCTGGAGCAGATCTCCTATACCTACGGCGCTGGAACTGCCTATGAAAAACAGGCATTGAAAAACATCAATCTTTCTGTTTATGACGGTGATTTTATTGGAATTATCGGACATACCGGTTCCGGAAAATCAACACTGATTCAGCTGTTTAACGGTCTGCTCAAAACCAAAACCGGGAAAATTTATTTTGAGGGACAGGATATCAGTGCGGCGGATTTTTCCATGCACGAATTGCGAGGCAGGGTGGGGATGGTCTTTCAGTATCCGGAATATCAATTGTTTGAGACAACTGTTCTGAAGGATGTGGAGTTCGGACCGAAAAATCAGGGACTGGATGAAGCGGTTGCAATGGAAAAAGCAAAAACCGCTTTGCGCCAGGTGAAACTGGATGAGAACTGCTGGAAAATGTCCCCCTTTGAACTGTCCGGCGGACAAAAGCGCCGCGCCGCGATTGCCGGTGTGATTGCCATGGAACCGGAAGTGCTGATTCTGGATGAACCGACCGCGGGAATGGATCCGCAGGGACGGGATGAACTGTTTCGGCTGATTCGTGAACTCCATGACGACCTGCATATGACGGTGCTGCTTGTTTCCCACAGCATGGAGGATGTGGCGGACTATGTGGATCGGATTATCGTGATGAATCAGGGTGAGATCATGCTGGACGGAACGCCGTCAGAAGTATTCACACATGTCCGGGAGCTGGAGGAAGCTTCCCTCGCAGTTCCTCAGGTGACATATCTCCTGACGGAGCTGCGGGAAAGAGGATATCCGGTGAATGGTTCTGTTACGACACTGGAAGAAGCAAAGAAAGAAATTCTGAAATTATGTTGAAAGATATCACACTCGGTCAGTTTTATCCGGCGGATTCTGTCATTCACCGGCTGGATCCCCGTGTAAAACTGTTTTCCACCATTTTATATATTGTGGCGCTGTTTCTGGTAAACGGAATCGTGGGTTGGATTGTAGTGACGGCTTTTCTGATCTGCATGATTGCCTTGTCCAAAGTCCCATTCGGATTCATGTGCAAAGGCGTGCGTGCCATTTGGGTGCTGATTGTGATTACGGCTGTCTGCAACCTGTTTTTTACACAGGCGGAGGATGTCGTCTGCCGATGGGGCATTATCACCATTACGGAAACAGGGATACATAACACGATTTACTATTCGCTGCGCCTGATTTTTCTTGTGGTCGGAACTTCTGTGATGACATTAACGACATCTCCGAATAAGCTGACGGACGGTATGGAGGAGGGACTGCGTCCGTTGTCCCGTATCGGGCTTCCGATTCATGAGGTCTCCATGATGATGTCGATCGCGCTGCGGTTTATCCCGATTCTGGCCGAGGAGGCAGATAAGATCAAAAAGGCACAGATGGCGCGCGGTGCCAGATTTGATGAGGGCGGATTGCTGCAAAAGGCGAAAAGCCTGATTCCGATTCTGGTTCCGCTGTTCGTTTCTGCCTTCTGGCGCGCCAATGATCTGTCACTTGCGATGGAGGCGCGGTGCTACCGGGGCGGTGAGGGCCGGACGAAGATGAAGCCGCTGGTATATGAGCGGAGGGATTTTGCGGCTTACGCGGTAATTTTGATATTTATGGCGGTTGTGATTGTGCTCCGGGTATACGGATAGAAAGTTTATATGAAGAGAATCAAACTCGTGGTCGCCTATGACGGCACCAATTACTGCGGCTGGCAGCTGCAGCCAAACGGTCTTACAATTGAAGAGGTGCTGAACGATGCGCTGACACATCTTCTGGGCGAGGAGATTCGCGTGATCGGTGCCAGCCGGACGGACTCGGGGGTACATTCTCTCGGAAATGTTGCGGTATTTGATACGGAGACCCGTATTCCGCCGGAAAAGATTTCCTATGCTGTTAATCAGGGGCTGCCGGACGATATTGTGGTGCAGCAGTCCTGTGAAGTGCCTTTGGACTGGCATCCGCGGCATTGCGACAGCAGAAAAACGTATGAATACCGGATTTTAAACCGTACGTTTCCGCTTCCGACGCGGCGGCTGGACACGTATTTCGTTTATTATGACCTGAATCTGGAAGCTATGAAAAAGGCGGCTGATCAACTGGTAGGGACTCATGACTTTAAAAGTTTTTGCTCGGCGGGTACCGCCGTGGAAAATACGGTGCGCACACTCTATTCCTGTGAAGTATTCCGGGAGGGAGATGTGATTACCATTCGCGTGTGCGGCAGCGGTTTTCTTTATAATATGGTAAGAATCATTGCCGGTACATTGATCGAGGTTGGGATGGGACGTATGCAGCCGGATGACATCCGGCGTATCCTGGCAGAAAGAGACCGCAGTGCGGCCGGACCGACAGCACCGGCGCATGGTCTGACCATGATCGGGATTGAGTATATGTAGGAGAAATTTGTCTATGGATATCATAAAAACCCTTGCACAGGAACTGGAGGTTCGTCCGGTGCAGGTTGAAGCCGCGGTAAAATTGATTGATGAGGGGAATACGATTCCGTTTATCGCCAGATATCGTAAGGAGGCGACGGGATCCCTGAATGATGAGGTGCTTCGCAAACTGTTGGAGCGCCTGAATTATCTGAGGAATCTGGAAGAAAAAAAGGAACAGGTTCTTTCGTTGATTGAAGAGCAGGGCAAACTGACGCCGGAATTGAAAAAGCAGATTGAGGAAGCGGCAACGATTGTGCTGGTAGAAGATCTGCATCGCCCATTTCGCCCGAAACGCCGCACACGCGCAACGATTGCGAAGGAGAAAGGACTGGAACCGCTGGCAGACCTGATACGTCTGCAGGTGTTAAAGCAGCCGCTTGAGAAAGAAGCGGAAGCATTTATTTCCGAAGAAAAGGAAGTACATGCCGCACAGGAAGCTATTGCGGGTGCATGTGATATCCTGGCTGAAATGATCTCGGACGAGGCGGATTATCGTGTGCGTATCCGGGAAATGACGATGCGGAACGGTCTGCTGATCAGCGAGGCGAAGGATGAGAATGTGTCGTCTGTTTATGAGATGTATTATCATTACACGGAACCGCTATCGAGAGTTGCCGGGCATCGGGTTCTTGCTTTGAATCGCGGAGAAAAGGAAAAGATTCTGAATGTCAAAATTGAAGCTCCTGAAGAACGGATCTTGCAATATCTGGAGCGAAAAGTTATTGTTCGGGGCAACCCATATACAACGCCCGTTCTGAAAACGACTGTGCAGGATGCCTATAACCGTCTGATCCGGCCTGCAATCGAACGGGAAATCCGTAATGAACTGACGGAAAAAGCGCAGGAGGGTGCCATATCCGTTTTCGGGAAGAATCTCGAGCAGCTTCTGATGCAGCCGCCGATCGCCGGACAGGTGGTACTCGGCTGGGATCCGGCTTTCCGCACCGGCTGTAAGCTTGCGGTTGTGGATGAGACAGGGAAAGTTCTTGATACGGCGGTCGTCTATCCGACCGCGCCGACGAATGAACATAAAATCCGTGCGGCGAAAGAAACGATAAAAAAGCTGATTCAAACATACGGCGTTACACTGAATTCCCTGGGAAACGGGACGGCTTCCCGCGAGTCTGAACAGGTGATTGTTGAGATATTAAAAGAAATACCGCAAAAGGTATCGTATGTGATAACAAACGAAGCCGGCGCTTCGGTTTATTCTGCGAGTAAGCTGGCGACGAAGGAATTCCCGAATTTTGATGTAGGGCAGCGAAGTGCGGCTTCCATTGCCCGCCGTGTGCAGGACCCGCTCGCGGAGCTGGTGAAAATCGAACCGAAGGCCATCGGAGTCGGACAGTATCAGCACGATATGAATCAGAAAAAACTCGGGGCGGCATTGGACGGCGTGGTGGAAGACTGCGTGAACCGAGTTGGAGTCGATCTGAACACGGCTTCCGCGCCCCTGATGGAACATATTTCCGGAATTACAGGAACCATTGCAGGAAATATTGTCGCTTACCGTGAGGCGAACGGTCGTTTTCAGAACCGCAGGGAACTTTTAAAGGTGCCGAAGATCGGTCCGAAGGCTTACGAACAATGTGCGGGATTTATGCGCATTACGGGTGGCGCGGAGCCGTTGGACGCGACCAGTATTCACCCGGAGAGTTATGAGGCAGCAGGGAAATTGCTGAGCCGCCTCGGATTTACGAAACAAAGTTTCGACCCGCAGAGCGCGAAGGGCATTCAGATATCAGATTACAAACAGGTTGCGAAGGAGATCGGCGTCGGTGAGCCGACGCTGCGCGATATGGTGAAAGAACTCTGCCGTCCGGGACGGGACCCGCGCGAAGAGATGCCGAAACCGATTTTGCGCACGGATGTACTGGAGATGAAAGATTTAAGGGAAGGCATGGTCCTTAAGGGAACGGTTCGCAATGTGATTGATTTCGGCGCATTTGTAGATATCGGCGTGCATCAGGATGGTCTGGTTCACATCTCACAGCTGACCGATAAAAATTTTGTGAAGCATCCGCTGGAGGTGGTGAGCGTCGGCGATATTGTGGAGGTTCGCGTGCTCAGCGTCGATCTGCAGAAAAAGAGAATCAGTCTGACGATGCGGATATAAAATCTGATCCGTGCGGCGGGCATGAAACAGATGAAAAACGGATAGGCGCATTCCTTTTCACAGAAACGAGGAGATGATACGGAATTATGACGTTAAAGGAACTTGAAATCGGAAAAAGCGCTGTGATTCAGAAGGTTGGCGGCGAGGGCGCGCTCAGGCAGCATATTCTGGATATGGGACTGATTCCCGGTGCGGAAATTACGATGGTGAAATTAGCTCCGCTGGGAGATCCGATGGAGCTGCGTATACATAGTTATGAATTGCCGCTGCGTCTGGCTGACGCGGATAAAATCGAAGTCAGAGAGATTGCCGAAAA
>JAJQFQ010000203.1 GCA_021201035.1 Clostridiales bacterium | reverse complement strand
ATGACCATATCACCCATCCAGACAATCCAGATCAGATGCAGCCAGGACAATCGTTCCAGAAAATGTCCCGGCTTCAGAATCCGGAAATGATCCGGTTTCCAAAAATAAAGTCCGGCCGTTACGGCAAGGATAAGGATACGAAAAATAAATCTGTACTGATATTTCTGTCTCATAGTAATTTCCTTCAGGCTGCTGGTTGCATATCATGGGAATGTTCGTTCTCTGATATAAAAAATCCTAAATGAGTGTAGCACATAGTATTTATATTGTCAAAACCGGAATCCTTTTGTATGTCATTGCTTTTTATCCGTTCAGTTGATATAATAAAATTTAATGTTCAAAGAAAGTGTGGAAAGAAAATGACAAAACAGGCATTCAGAGAGCTTATTATGAAAAAAATCGTCTGTCTGGACGGTGCGACGGGTTCCAATCTGCAGAAGAGAGGGATGCCGACCGGCGTCTGCCCCGAACTGTGGATCACGGAACACGCGGATATCCTGATTGCACTGCAGCGGAAATATGCGGAGGCCGGCAGCGACATTATCTATGCGCCTACCTTTTCCGGAAACCGGATTAAAATGCGTGAATACGGCCTGGCAGACCGGATCGAAGAGATCAATACAGAGCTTGTGAGGCTAAGTCGGGAGGCGGCCGACGGGAAGGCTCTTGTGGCGGGTGATATCACGATGACCGGCGCGCAGCTCGAGCCGCTGGGGGATATGACTTTTTCTGAATTATGCGAGATATATCGGGAACAGATCCGAATCATCGCAGAGGCGGGGGCGGATCTGCTTGTGGTAGAGACAATGATGAGCCTTCAGGAGACCAGAGCGGCTGTGCTCGCTGCGCGGGAGATCTGTCCGGATCTGCCGCTCATGGCGACGATGAGTTTTACGGAGTCCGGGAATACGCTGTACGGCACGTCCGCTGAGTCGGCGGTGGTTGTGCTTCAGAGTCTCGGTGTCGACGCGGTCGGACTGAACTGCTCCGCGGGACCGGACAAAATGATTGATGTCGTGAAGCGGATGAAGAAAGCAGCCGTTGTTCCGCTGATCGCGAAACCGAATGCAGGGCTTCCGCAGATCGGGGAGGACGGACAGACCGTCTATGATATGGATGCCGGCACATTTGCGTCACATATGATCTCACTGGTGCAGGCCGGTGCGGATATCGTGGGAGGCTGCTGCGGGACAACACCGGAGTATATTGCATGGCTGAATAAAAAACTTCGATCGGAAGAAATACTTCCTTCAGAAGCCGGTGCAGACAGGAGTGGCGGAGATGATTTCCGGATGATATACCTGGCGAACGAACGGGAGATATATCCCTTCAGGAACGGACAGATCCTGGAACTGGGCGGCGGTATCGATTTCAGTTCGGATGAGGAACTGATGGAGGAATACAGGGACGAGCTGTTCGATACGGCGCAGGACCTTGCGTTTGACCTTCAGGATGAAGGCGCCGATGCCCTGCTGTTTTGTGCGGCCGGACTGGATGATGAGGCCGATATCCTGATATCCGCATTGGCCGAAGTGGCACAGGCTGTCCGGATGCCGGTTGTGATCGCATCGGACCGGCCGGATACTGTCCGCAGAGTCCTGACCGAATATGCGGGTGTCGCAGCTGTCATGCCGCTTTCGGAAAATCCGCCTATGCGCGAAGAGATAGAAAAGATCACAAAACTTTACGGCGCTGCGCTGCTTTCCCTTGACAAAGAAATTAGATGTTGCTAGAATAGTTAAAGTTTGAAACAGATGAATAAATCTCAGGAGGGGATGCTGTGTTGAGAAGACAGGTTCTTTCGTTATTAGTAGAAAATACACCGGGTGTCGTCAGTCACATTTCCGGTCTGTTCAGCCGCCGCGGCTTCAATATTGACAGTTTTTCCGCGGGAGTGACGGCAGATCCCCGTTTTACACGCGTCACGGTTGTGGCCAGAGGAGACGAGCAGATACTGGAGCAGATCCAGAAACAGCTCGCCAAGCTGGAGGATGTGATCGATATCAAGGAGCTTGAGGCAGGCAATTCCGTTTGCCGGGAACTGATTCTGGTCAAGCTTCGTGCGAAGGATACAGACCGTCAGGCCATACTCTCCGTGGCGAATATATTCCGCGCGAAGATCGTGGATGTCAGCAGCGATTCCATGGTGATCGAGTTAACCGGTGATCAGAGCAAACTGGACGCTTTTATTGATCTTGTCAGAGGTTATGACATTCTTGAACTGGCGAGGACCGGTGAGACGGGACTCAGCAGAGGCGATAAGGATGTTACTATTATAGAATAATTATACACAATGGAGGATATGTTATGTCAGAAGCAAAAATCTATTATCAGGAAGACTGTAATCTCTCTGCGCTGGAGGGTAAGACGATCGCGGTGATCGGTTACGGCAGCCAGGGACATGCTCATGCACTGAATGCCAAAGAGTCCGGATGCAATGTTATCATTGGCCTCTATGAGGGCAGCAAGTCCTGGGCAAAGGCTGAGGCGCAGGGATTTGAGATTTATACGACAGCCGAGGCTGCGAAGAAAGCCGATATTATCATGATCCTGATCAACGATGAGAAGCAGGCTGATATGTATAAGACAGAGATCGAGCCGAACCTTGAGCCGGGCAACATGCTGATGTTTGCTCACGGTTTCAATATTCATTACGGCTGCATCGTTCCGCCCGCGGATGTGGATGTGACGATGATCGCTCCGAAGGGACCGGGTCACACGGTTCGCTCCGAGTATCAGGCCGGCAAGGGTGTTCCGTGCCTGGTTGCGGTTGAGCAGGATGCGACAGGCAAGGCGCTGGAGATCGCTCTTGCCTACGCACTGGCGATCGGCGGTGCGAGAGCAGGTGTTCTCGAGACAACATTCCGCACTGAGACCGAGACAGACCTCTTCGGCGAGCAGGCTGTTCTTTGCGGCGGTGTATGCGCTCTGATGCAGGCAGGCTTTGAGACGCTCTGCGAAGCAGGCTATGACCCGAGAAACGCTTATTTCGAGTGTATTCATGAGATGAAGCTGATCGTTGATCTGATTTATCAGTCCGGATTCGCGGGTATGAGATATTCCATCTCCAACACAGCTGAGTACGGCGATTATGTAACCGGTCCGAAGATCATCACTGATGAGACGAAGAAGACGATGAAGAAGATCCTTTCCGATATTCAGGACGGTACCTTTGCGAAGGAGTTCCTGCTCGACATGTCTCCGGCAGGCCGTCAGGTTCACTTCAAGGCGATGCGCAGACGCGCGGCAGAGCATCCGGCTGAGATTGTCGGCGAGGAGGTTCGCAAGCTTTACAGCTGGAACGGCGAGGACAAGCTGATCAACAACTAATCAGGTAACACAGACGACACGAAATGGTATGGCAACAATGCCATACCATTTTTAACATACGAGGGACTATCATGGGAAAAATATTTCGATTTCATACAGATGTGGATACGGACCAGATCATCGCGTCCCAGTATCTGCTTTATCCGACGATCGATGAGATGAAGACGCACACCTTCGAATCTCTGGATCGTTCGTTTGCTTCCAGTGTGCGGCCCGGCGATTTTGTCGTGGCAAATGAGAATTTCGGCTGCGGTTCTTCCAGAGAGCAGGCGCCTTCCGTGCTGAAGGCTCTGGGCGTGAAAGCCGTGATTGCCAAATCCTTTGCGCGTATTTTTTACCGAAATGCGATCAATATCGGCCTGCCCGTAATCGTCAGCAAAGAACTGTATGACGCAGTCAGCGACGGAGACGAGATGGAGCTGTCCCTGACGGACGGCATTGCTGCCGTAAACGGACAGGAGTTTGTATGTACCAAGCTGCCGCCGTACATGCAGAATATTCTGGATCAGGGCGGACTGATCGCCTCACTCAATGAACAATCCTGTTAAGAGATATATCAGAATTTATGTTTCTGACATGAATATCGTTTTCATGACTAACGGATATGATATTACAGAAAGTGGAGAATGTAATTTATGGGAATGACGATTGCTGAGAAAATTATTGCCGCGGCTGCCGGTGTCGATCAGGTACGCCCGGGTGATATTCATACAGTGGAGGTCGACCGCCTGATGAGCAATGACGGGACGACACATCTGACGATCGACATGTATCACAATCAGCTGAAAAATCCGCATATTGCGGATGCGGATAAACTGGTTTGGATCGTAGATCACAATGTTCCGGCCGACAGCCCGAAGACGGCGGCGTCGCACAAGAAGATGCGCGATTTTGCAAAGGAGCACGGCATCACATTTTACGAAGGAAAGGGCGTCTGCCATCAGATTATGATGGAAAACCATGTGCGCCCGGGAGAGCTGATCTTCGGCGCGGACAGTCATACCTGCGCGTACGGTGCGCTTGGAGCGTTCGGGACGGGCGTGGGCTGCACCGATTATCTCTATGCCATGGTGACCGGTACCTCCTGGGTGCTTGTGCCGGAGACCATCCGGTTCCACCTCACGGGTAAGCTGCCGGAGGGCGTTTATGCGCGCGATCTGATTCTGACGATCATCGGAAGGATCGGCGCCAACGGAGCGAATTACAAGGCGATGGAGTTCGGCGGCGAGGGTCTGGCGACACTGACAATGAGCGACCGGATCGCCATTTGCAATCTCTGCGTGGAGGCAGGCGCCAAGACTGCTCTGATGGAAGTGGACGATGTCGCCATGGATTACCTGCATGCGCGCGGGAGAGAACCGAAACACGTATTTTCGGCTGATCCGGACGCCGTTTACGCGGAGGAATATGAGATTGACTTAAGCGTGATCACGCCGGTTGTGGCAAAACCGCACTTTGTTGACAATCTCGTAAACGCGAAGAAATGTGCCGGCGTAAAAATCGATGAGGCTTTTCTCGGTTCCTGCAATAACGGGCGGATTGATGATCTGCGCGTCGGCGCACAGATCATCAAAGGGAAAAAGGTTCATCCGCTCGTGCGCTTTCTTGTCGTACCGGCCAGCCAGGAGGTCTATGCGCAGGCTCTGCAGGAGGGTCTGATCAGGATATTTATGGATGCCGGCGCGATCGTCATGAATGCGAACTGCAGTGTTTGCTGGGGCAGCTGCCAGGGCGTGATCGGAGAGGGCGAAACCCTGATCAGCACCGGTACAAGGAACTTTAAAGGACGCGCCGGACATGCGGATTCTTTCGTCTATCTGGCATCGGCAGCTACTGTTACGGCTTCCACGATCAAAGGCGAGATCGCGACAGCGGATATGCTGTGAGGAGAGAGAAGAAAAAGGAGATATATTATGGAACAGTTTACCGGAAAAGTCTGGGTTCTCGGCGACGATATCGATACCGACATCATCATGCCGACAGAATATCTCGCGCTGAAATCCGTCGAGGACATGAAACCCTATGCTTTTTCTCCGCTTCGGCCGGAGCTGGCGGCTTCGGTTCAGCCGGGTGATATCATTGTCGCCGGAAAAAATTTCGGCTGCGGTTCCTCCAGAGAACAGGCGCCGGAGGTCATCAAAGCGATGGGAATCCGCTGTGTGATCGCGAAATCCTATGCACGCATATTTTTCCGCAATTCCATCAACAACGGATTGCTTCTCATTGAAAACGCAGATATTCAGGCGGATGTAAAAGAAGGCGACGAGATTACCGTAACGGTGAATGAGCATATCAGCCTTGACGGGAAAAAATATTCGATCACCTCGCTTCCGGAGAATCTGGTTGAGATACTGGAAGCCGGAGGTCTGGTCAGAGCGATGCGCAGGAGAAACGGATTGCCTGTTGAACAGTGACAGCACGAAGAAACGGAATATCTGCCGAAAAACAGACCGTGTGAAAACCGAATTGTCTGCCGGATAACAGACCGTATAAAAATCCGGAGGCAGATACCTGACAGGAATAACAGGAGCAAATACCATGGGATTTACTATGATTGAAAAAATAATCGGGCGCAACGTTAAAAAGGATGTACGCCCGGGTGATATCGTGACGGTGAATGTGGACCGGGTGATGATTCACGATATCTTTATTCCGTTTGTCGCGGATAAGTTTGAGGAGATGGGCTTTGACAGGATATGGGATCCGGACAAGGCTGTTCTGATCTATGATCATCTTGTACCGGCGAGCCAGATCGACGACACAAGACATTTCCGCGTGGGAAATGCCTTTTCTGAAAAATACGGCATGCGGCATGTTCACCGGTCTGACGGCATCTGTCATCAGCTGATGACGGAAGCCGGGTATGTCAAACCCGGAGACATCGTGTTCGGCACGGACAGCCACACGACGACCTACGGCTGTGTCGGCGCTTTTTCTTCCGGCATCGGATATACGGAGATGGCCGGTATTCTCGGGACGGGACAGCTCTGGGTGAGGGTACCGGCGACCATTCGGGTGACCGTAAACGGAAAGCTTCCGTCCAATGTCACTTCGAAGGATCTGATACTTCGTCTGATCGGTGATCTCGGCGCGGACGGTGCGACCTATATGGCGCTGGAGTTCCATGGGGATACGATTGAAAATATGTCCGTCGCAAGCCGGATGACAATGTCCAATATGGCGGTAGAGGCGGGCGCAAAATGCGCACTTTTCGCTCCGGATGAAAAGACGGCGGCTTATTGCGAAATAGAACTCGGTGAGGAACAGAGAAGTCTCGCGGCGGACGCGGACGCGTCCTACGTCCGGGAGATCGTTTATCAGGCAGAGGATCTTGCCCCGGTTCTGGCCTGCCCGTCTCAGGTGGACAATATCCGTCCGGTTTCAGAACTGGAAGGTACTCCGATCGATCAGGTGTTTATCGGATCCTGTACGAACGGGCGCCTGGAAGACCTGATGGCGGCAGCCGAAATTCTTAAGGGTAAGAAGGTTGCTCCTTTTGTCAAGCTGATCGTTACACCTGCCAGCCGGAAGGTTTTTGACGAGGCGATAGAAAACGGCACCATGCAGACGCTGATCGACGCTGGCGCGATTGTTACGCATCCGGGCTGCGGGCTTTGCTGCGGACGAACCGGCGGTATCCTGACGGACGGCGAGAGAGTGGTAGCGACCAACAACCGGAATTTCCTCGGCAGAATGGGTACGTCAAAGGTGGAGATTTTCCTTGCGTCGCCGAAAACAGCGGCAGCCAGCGCCGTGGCGGGAAGAATCGCGGCTATTTCGTGAGCATATCAAGTGAACATATCAGTAATTTATGTTTGCGTTTCCGAATATGATATGTTACTATGAAAGTGTCGTGAATAGACAGTCAGATGGGGTGCCTGCACACCCGGATGACTGGATATTCGATTTAATAATAAAGATTTCAGGAGAGAGGATGAGAATGGAAGTTTTATATACAAATACCCG
>JAJQFQ010000030.1 GCA_021201035.1 Clostridiales bacterium | reverse complement strand
CCGCCAGTATGACTGCGGCAATGGCAATGACCGCGATCAGCGCGATATATATCTTCCGGTTCTTCCGTTTTTTATTATTTCTCATGGTTCATCCTCACACTACTGATTTTCTGCCAAAAACAGGATAATTCGAGCGGCACCTTACATCAGGCGAATTGTCATCCGACATTCTCCCGGCGCAGCTGATCTACCAGCTGTCTGGCCGCCTCCGGATAAGCCTCTGCCATCCGGCAGCGGTATTCCGGTACGTTATGATAGGTCCCCGTCTCCGTCAGCACGGAAGCCGCACACGGGCGGCAGTTATCTTTGTTCCTGCAATTGGTACATCCGGCCGGCAGGCGGATCGCCGCCGCCTCCTCTGTCGCCAGCTGCCAGGCTTTGTCAAAACCGACTTCAAACACATCCGCGTTGTGCTTTCCCGGCAGCATCCCGCAGGGCAGAAAACGGCCGTCCCATGTCACCCAGAAGCTGCATTTCCCGGCACGGCAGTGGATGCCCTCGCCCTCGATCTCCTGACAGTCACTGTCCTGATCTGTCGGAAGCCCGCCAAGGTTGTTATCAGCCACATGCTCCATAAAACGCTCCCGCCCGTTGGAGAGGTATTCAATCTTTGCAGAATACTCTGCCGCCTCCTCCGGGGAAAAGCGCTCGTTTTTCCCCACCATAGAGGCATCCCGGCGAAGGGGAGGGAACATATAACTTGTCGCCTGCACGATCAGCTCCTCTTTTTCACAGAAGGAAAATATGTCCTCCAGATCAGCGGCATTGTACGGTGTGACGCTGCAGTTGATCTTGATGGGGATGCCCGCTTCTTTTAAAAGGCGAATCGCTCCCGTCACCTGCGAAAATCCCTCCGGATTGCCGCAAAGACGGGCATACGTCTCATTCGACGCGCCGTACAGCGTGATATTCATCCGCGTGGGCGGCACCTTCCGCAGCCACGTCACGGTCTCCTGCGTGACCAGCGTTGCGTTGGAATTGACGGAAATCAGCAGCCCCATCTGATGAAGAGCTTCCATGATCTCCCGGAAATCCGGCCGGGAAAACGGCTCTCCGCCGGTCAGGAGAAGGTAAAGCATCCCCCGCTCCTTCGCCGTCTCACCCAGACGGATCCATTCTTCGGCTGTTCGGAGCGGCCGGACTGACTCCTGCTCCTCGCGCGTCATGCGCACATAACACATCCGGCGGCTCATGTTGCAGACCGGCGTCAGTTCGAAGGTGCCGCTTAAGGGGGTCAGGAGCTTTGAAGCTTTCCGATGCAGGTATTCCGTGATGGGCGCTTCCACATATTTCGTTTTCATCTCATTACGGCTCCTTTCCTGAATAATCGATAAAACCGGGCGGTACAGCAACACCTGCACCATGCTGCTGCAGCCTGTTTTTCACTATTTCAACCGCGCCCTGATCCGGCCGGCATTTTAACAAATAAACCGGCACTGCACTAACTAAATCCTCCATCAGTTCCAACGCTTTCTGCACGTAAACGGCATCCCAGCTGTGAATCGTCATCTGCGGATAGAGCTTCCGCAGTGCCTGCGCCGGGGTCAGCAGTGACAGTTCATTGACCGGTGCCTGCTCTAACATAACAATCGTTTCCACGGGCGCAGATTCATTTCGATAGACTCGGGAAGACCCTGCATAGGGAAGACCGTAAGCCGTCCATAAGCCATCCTTTTTTCTCAGACCGGCACGGTCACCGTTTAAAATCTCCGCATTCTCATATTTCACCCACAGATCCGCCTGCGTTGACTTGCCAACACCGGAATCGGCGGAAAACAGGATACCTTGATTCTGCCAGCGAATGAAAGCGGAATGGAGTAAAAGCCCATCAAACTGGAGCAGGAGGGATTCCAAACCAAGCAGATCGCAAATATTGCCCGAATAGTTCAAGCGAGATTCCTGACCAGCCAGATACTCACAGCAAAGCATGTGTGGATTTGAAACTTGCCAGGAAACACAAGCGTATGGATCGGCATGAGGCATCGGGCGAAAAAAGACCTGTCGGCTCTCTAATGTTTCCACATAACAGTGATTACTGTCTTCATAAAAACGTTCTGAGCAGGCAGGAAGTTTTAAAACGGCACGGAATACAAAATAGATATCCGATTTCATTTTATCAGGCTCTGTAAGAAATGCTTCCGAAGATTGCTGTATCAAAATCGAAAACGGCACTTCTACAAATATTCGGATTCCTGCAATATGATATTCATAGTTCATATCCATTTCTTTCTTATACAGAAGAAGGCGGTCGGGCTTTCACCCAACCGCCCCAACGTTATATCGTCACTTCCGCGACTTCATATGCTCTCATCAGGAACTGAAAACACTGATGCCGCCGTCAGGATTATTGTAACAATATCCGTTTACAGCTATATCCTCAGGCCATGCAACACCACACCCTAAATTGTCTGATGTCCAAACAGTCCCATCTCCCACATAATAACCGCACGAACTCTTACTGTAATGATTCGTATTTCCAATTGCTGACTCTCCGCAGTCTTGAGCAATAGTTTGACTCAACGCAAAGGTTTCAAATATAATAACAGGCTTTTCATAATTAACTTTCAATACTCTCATCTCCTTTTATTAAACCAGTTGCGAATGCTGCTAAGCAAACTGCTGAAAATGGATTGCTGACTGTTATCTGTCTCCTCTTCCTGCTGATTCTCTGTATCTTCTGTCGGATTGTCGATAACAATATCATCCTCATCCAAATCTTCAATCACATCTCCGGTTTCTGTATTGCCTTCCAATTCCTCCTCCGTAACAGCATCATCTGTATAAGAAACTGTACTTAACAGGCTAAAGCTGTTGGCATAAGCAACCAGCTCATCCAAACTTGCTGTTGAAATGCCATCAGAAGCGGAGGCAGTAGTGGTCGTAGTGCGCAGTTTGGTGATGGAAAGCAGATTTGTACCGGTGTTCTTCACCATGATGTAGCCATTGCTGTTCGGAGTAATCTCATAATAAAGGTCAGAAGCAGCATTTATTTCAATATTAGCTGCATTTTCTTCATTACCATTGGTAACAGAAGCTATTGTACTACCGGCAGGAGCTTTGAGACCCAGATAGTAAGTATAACTGCCGCTTGGATCCACTTTAAAGACAATCGCCTGATCAGCCGCAAGATAAACCTCGTTCTCAGGACCATATGTCTTGTATGTTGCTATATCACACGTCGGAACTCCAGTCTCATCATCAACCTCATCAATGAATACAGGACCGGTCACCGTATTCGAACTGGAAGCATCAAAGGTATTGGCCGTTATCAGAAGATCACGCACTTCAGTAAACACAGCATTCAACTCATTATCAGCTGCATACGCATCATAAGCATCTCCGTTTTCTTCAGTTACTGTACCTAACGGGTTGTAAACACGAATTCCATCCAAATAGTAAGTATAAACATCAGTTCCGTCCGACATTACAGTTAACGTAACTGTATATGTGTCATAATCCAGATTATTGAAAGATGCCGTCGGAATCTGATAATAATCACCTGACTCAGCCAATCCATTGATAATCAGACCCTGAGATTTCTCTGTTGTCTTACTGGTCAGTTTGACAATGAGCATCCCGGATTCCATATTTGTCCGGCTATAAATATCAACGCCCGTACCGGTAAAGGTAAATTCAGCTGTTGCGCCATACGTACCTGATGCATAAGCAGAACCATCGCTGTAGGTTATATCATTCGCTAAAGATTCTTCCCATCCGTAACCGTAAGTTCCACCGTTAGCAGTTTCGGTGTTACCGGCGCTTTCACCAACTACCGACCAATTACCCTTGCTGTAGACGATGCCCACTGTAGCAGTCTCAGTCTCAGTATCATCTGTATAAGTAGTTACGAAGTCATCCTCATAATAAACATTGTTGGCAGGGATAACACTGACCTTACTCCAGAGGTTGCCGTTACTATTTGCTGAATAGCTAGTTATTGTCTCACTGTCAGTCTTACCAAACACATAGAAGCTGTCATAGCCATCCCACAAAGTTGTTTTTGGCGTGTATGTCACTATGTTATTATCCAAATCCAAAGCTAAGTTGCCATAGGTCTGGCTCAAATCGTTATTAACACCTGTAAGATCCTTAATCTCGTTTACAATACTGGTCACGCTGGTATTCTGATCAAGATCAGTCAGCGTCGCCATCTTGGCATAATCCAATACATAAGCCTTCTTCGTTAAGATTGTCTGCGGCTGATTGAATGTCGCTGTTGCTTCCTCTGCTTCCGCTGTCGCGTAAATGCCGGATGTGGCTTTATTGGTGTTAACCTCCTCGCCTGTCACAGCAGCATCTGTCGGAAGAACGCCGGTGATGGTGACGCAAAGTTTTTCGCCTGCATGGCCGCTGGAAATGTACTTGTCAGCATAGTCGAAACCGGTGACGGAGACGGTTGTATTATCTTCGCTGATTTTGTAGCTTGCGTTGTTTGTAGTCTCATCACCCCAGGTGATGGTCGTGCCGTCGCTTGTTCCTCCCACCGTTTTGATAGTGACCTTAGAATCATCCGTCAATGTGAAGCCGTCACCCATGATGTCCTTCATCACGGCGTCAGCACCCAGCGTGACGCTGGTGGTCGGCGTGGTGATGGTCGAGGTGATGGTGCTGAACACATTTTTCAGAGCGTCCAGGCTGTCTGCGGTCATATAGTAGCCGGTAGCAACAGAAGTGCCGCCATAGCCTGCCTGGCTGGAACCACCTTGGCCTCCTGGACCGCCGCCCTGATTGCCGCTGGAGTAACTTGCATCAGTAGAATAATTCGAAGAAATATGGGTCAGGAAATCCTCGCTGGTGCTGTCGCCGAAACCAACGCAGAAGATGTCCGCGCCATAACCTTTATCTGAGGTCGACTTCTTCAACGTGTTAGAGTAGCCCAAGACAGTGCTGATGTCGCTGTTTGTCTCACCATCTGTGAACAGAACAACAATTCGCTCACGGCCGGCCGTGGTGCCGTCCTGCTTGGTATAGGTGTCGGTCTCGTTGTAATCAATGCTGTCGAATACCTTCTGCGCCATCAGCAGACCATACTCGGTGTAGGTGCCGCCGTTGCAGGCGAAGTTGTCGATAGCAGCGGTCAAGTTTCCGTTCACCTTGCTGTTAGTGGTGTCGTAGGCATAGACCAAAGAGCTATAATAGGTATCGGTGCCCAAGCTCGTGGAATAGTTCGTCATCTTGCCGTCCGCGCCGATGAACAGACCGGTATCGAGATAGCTGCCTGTGCTACTTCCGTTGCTGGTGATGCGGTAAGATTCTGATGACTGATTACCTGTACTACTACTATCGCCTGCATAACCTACAATGGAGATGCGGTGATCCATGCCGGTGGTCTTTGCATCATCGGCGATGCTGTTAACAAACTGAGTAGCCGCCTCCTTCAGCACGGACAGGCGGGTGCGGTAGACGGTTGTGCTGGACTGGTCGGAGAAATCGGTCCAAGTGTAAGTTGTATTCTGCTGCATTCCCTGACCTGAAGTTGTATCTTTATAATACTGCCAGTTGCCGTTATAATAGCGAACCTTGTAGTATGTTGTTGTCGTCGTAGTCTGGCCGTTAAACCCAGTAGATGATGTGGTTACTTCGTAAACGTAATAGCCCTCTTCGGCTCCGTTGGTCGTGTCGGCGTTGGAAAGCTTGATGGCGTCTCCTGTGGGATACGTCATGGAGCCGGACTCGTCGATGACCATTACGATATCCAGGGGAACGGATTCGCTAGTGGTGCTGGTGGCAGTGGTACCGGTCGCATACGCCTCCAGATTAATGGTATACGTACCATCATCCTCCAGCGTGGCCGTCTTACTCAGCTCAATACCGCTGGTAGTCGTCTCTCCGCTATCTCCGCTCTCTTCATCTGCCGCAAAAGATGCCGCTGCCGGCACAAGTGCCAACACCAAAGCCAGCGAGAGAAACATAGCAAGGACTCGTTTCGGAATTTTCTTTTTCATCCTCATTTCTCATTCTCCTTCCTTAAATTCAGGTTGTTGTGAATTAGATTGTTCTATATAAAAATTGCTATCAGCAATGAATAACCGCGTCAACACTGTATGACAACATGTTTTTCCTGTGCTTCCTTCAGGAATTCCGCAGCATCCTCCATACATTGTTTTACATCCAGATCATACTTTTCAGCCAGACACTGACTCAGTTCAGACAATGTCCTCTCCTTTTCCAGCAATTCCCAGAGGAAAACCCCCGTGCCGTTCATAGTCGCCATTCCGTTAAAATCCTGACACGCCTTACCTGTAGGAACCAGAACAGCCTCACCAACTATATTTCTGAAAATATAATCCGGATTTCTCTGAAATCGTGTTGTATTGTCCATCGGTTCTGCCTTTCTGCTGCTTCCGCGAAGCATAAATCATCTGGCTTTCTTAAAGCATTTCACTGCCTTATACAAGTCCACTCTCACTCAAAACATTACAATGTAAGGATACTTTGTTTTTCGTCGGATGTCAATAAAAAATTATGCAATTATCACAATTTAAGTCCTTTTAATTCGATTATTTTTGTGCAAAATACCACATTTGTTTCAAAAAGTGGTATAGCTGTTTTTCTTTTATAAATATAATAAAGACTTTACTCCATATAAATTGTGAAATACATTGATACATCTTGCATCAATTTGAGGAGGGGGTCTGACCCCGGTAATAAAATATAAACTTTCTAAATTTTTTATAAATTACAGGAACAGATGCATGACGTAAATTGTGCCTTGCGAACCCGGACACCGCATGTTAGAATGAATATCAAAGCGAAACCGGAAAACAGGAGGCGTTCAACATATGGGCATGTATCTCAATTGCGGAAATGAAGCATTCCGTCAGATCCGAAACGGAACTTACGTTGACAAGACCGGTCTGATTGATTATATCAACCAGACGATTGATACCGCCCGCAGTCTGACCTGCTTTAGCCGTCCCCGTCGTTTTGGGAAATCGTTCGCTGCGGCCATGCTGGCAGCATATTATGACAAGAGCTGTGATTCCGGAGAATTATTTGACGGGCTGGAGATTTCACACCGCCATTCTTATAAAAAGTATCTGAATGCATTTGATGTGATTTATCTGGATATCACATGGTTTATCTCTGTGACAGACGATATCTGTGATGTCCTTTCCGTTATTCAGAGATCTGTAATCGAAGAGCTTCGGGAGGCATTTCCCGATTATGTGAAAGCGGACGAAACGATCCTTGCCAACGCCATACTGAACGTGAGCCGAAGGACGAATGAAAAGTTTTTCCTCATCATAGATGAATGGGATGCCCTGTTTCGCGAAGTGAAGCATAACGACGAACTGCAGAAATCTTATCTGCGGTTTTTAAGAGGTCTTTTTAAAGGTGGGCCGTCCATGAAGTCTGCGCTCGCAGGCGCATATATGACCGGCATTCTGCCGATTAAAAAATACGGCACAGAGTCTGCACTGACTGATTTCGAAGAATATTCCATGACCAACCCGGATATGCTCTCAGAGTACGTCGGTTTCACGGAGGAAGAAGTCAGGGATTTATGCCTGGAAAATGAAGTTGATTTTGAAAAAATGAAACGCTGGTATGACGGATATTCTTTTGAAGATCACGGTTGTGTGTACAGCCCTGATTCCGTGATGTCAGCGGTGAAAAGGAAGCGTTTTCGAAATTACTGGACCGGTTCTGAGACATATGAATCCCTGAAAAGCTATATCAGCATGAACTTTGACGGATTAAAAGACGCCATTGTTGCCATGCTGGGAGGCGGGAAAATCAAAATTGAGATTGCACGTTTTCAGAATGATATTACATCCTTCAACAGCAAAGATGATGTACTGACCCTGCTGATCCATCTGGGCTATCTGGGATATCATGAAAAAAACGGACAGGTGTATATTCCCAATCTGGAGATTGCCGGGGCTTTTCAGAACGCGGTTGAAGGAGACGGTTGGGAAGAAATCGCCTCTGCACTCGCATCATCCGAAGATCTTCTGCAGGCAACCATCAACGAAGACAGTGCGGCCGTGGAAACAGCTTTGGAACGAGTTCACGACCTGAATGTTTCTGTATTACAGTACAACGACGAGAATTCTCTGAGCTGCGCGGTCACGCTGGCCTACTACACAGCACGCAATTATTATACGATTGTCCGTGAGTTTCCGTCAGGGAAAGGGTTTGCCGATCTTGCATTCATCCCCGCGCCTCATGTGGATAAACCGGCGCTTCTGATTGAACTGAAGTATAATCAGACGGCGGACGGCGCCATCCGGCAGATCCGCGACAGGCGATATGACGGCGCCCTGCAAAAATATACAGATAATCTTCTGCTTGTCGGCATCAATTATAACAAAAATGACAAAGGGAAAAAGCATACCTGCATCATTGAGAGGTTCCGGTAAGCCTATTTGATTTTATCATTCACCGCATCCTCAGGAAACCATAAACACACATGACAAAATGACGCAACGGAATGATCCGCAGCCACACCCGTGCGAAAAAAAACCACCAGAAATCACCGGGGCGAATATCGCGCCCCTTCCTGCACACCATCGTGACAACGGCAAATATCTGCTCCCGTCTCACACCGGGTTCTATCTCAATCTGCGCATCCCCGATGATATCATATGTGCCGTCCGCATGAACACGGCGGATCCGGTGCAGAACATAGTCCGCGTTTTCCCTCTGATAGAAAACGATATCTCCTTTTTTCAAAGGTTCTCTGACCGGAGCCAGAATCACGGAATCCCGCTGGTGAATGATAAACGGACTCATACTGCTGCCGCTCACAAGAAGGGACACATCTTTCCCATCCAGAATCAATCCCTTCAGCATGCCGAGATACTCCTGATTGTCTACCCTGCGGATGTCCTCCCGCTGTTCAATGATACTCTCCATCTTCCCGCTCTCCGTTAAATATCTGATATCAGGATATCGAACCCTGACACAAATGATCAGAAATCCTTCACCATCGCCTGCGATTCTTCCTCGCTCAGCTCCGTCAGCTTCGTATCCATCACACGGTACACCCTGCGGCACATATCCAGCACGCTGGGGCGGTGGGTGGTCACGATGATCGTCTTATTCGGCCGCTGCCGGATAATATTGCGCAGCACCCGGCGCTCCGTCTGTACATCCAGCGCGCTCGTGGCCTCATCGAGCAGCAGCACAGGTGCGTCGCGCAGGACCGCCCGGGCGATGGCGATCCGCTGTGCCTGTCCTTCCGACACGCCGCGCCCGCGCTCTCCCAGTTTCCCGTGAATACCGTGCTCCAATTTCGAGACAAACTCCCAGGCGCAGGCCGTCTTGAGCGCCTCAATGATCTCCTCATCCGTGGCGTCCTCTTTCACCATGCGCATGTTGTCGGCAATCGTGCCGGACAGAATTGTATTTCCCTGCGGCACATAGGAAAAATACCGCCGCGTATCGGCGTTAATCTCCACCTTGTTTCCGTTCATATCCACCAGTGACACGCTGCCGTCGCCGGGATGCGTCAGCCCGAGCATCAGACGGATCATTGTTGTCTTGCCCTCGCCGGACGGACCAATCAGAGCGACGATCTCATTCGGCTTTGCCGTGAAATCAGAATCGCGCAGCACCTGATTGTTTTCCACATAGGCAAAATTCACACCGGTCATCCGCACCTCGAAACCATCGCGCGCAGCCTTTGCCATCTCCTCCGACTCCTTCGGAATATGTTTTTCCCGCGGAAGCTCGATCAGCTCCCGGATCCGATGCGCGGAAATAGCACTGTTCAGCATGCCCGGTATGATATTCACCATCGAGTTAAACTGCGTCGTCAGCCGGGAACGCTGCGTCAGAAACAGCGTCATCGTCCCGTATGTAATCGCGCCTGTCCACAGCCGGAACAGACAATATCCGAACGCCACGAAAGACACAACCATACCGAGCACCGACATACCGATATTCGTTTTTATGGAAAACAGATTATAGTCCAGGTTATACTTTTTGTATTTTTCCTGCCACCGGCGCAGTCCCCGGCTGTAATGCCCCGCCACGCCGAAGGATTTGATCGTATCCATATTGTAAAACGTTTCCGACTCAAACCCCATCATGCCGCTGTTGATCTCCAGCACACGTTTCCGGTATTCCTTATTCTTGCGCATCAGGAAACGGCTGGCGATCAGCAGAAACGGCGCGGACGACAGCGCGATCCAGGCCATGGTCGCATCATAGTAAAAAATCACGCAGAACGTCGCAATGAAATTGTAAACGGCAACGATGATATTCGGCAGCCAGCTGACCGCATTCGACGATACCGTGCTGATGTCGTTGTTAAACCGGTTCAGCAGATCGCCGTTCGCAAATTTACTCAGTTCCAGCCAGTCCGCGTCAACAATCTGATCAAACACTTCTGCCTGAATATCATTGTTGACATGAATACTGATTTTCGCGGAAATACGATTGACCAGACTGGAAAACACCAGACTGACCACCATGCTGCCGACCATCACAAGCGCCAGGAACCACAGCATGCTGAAATCAAACCCGGTGATAATATCGATCATATACTTGCTCGCCACGGAGAATACGAGGCTCAACGTAGAGCTGCAAACGCCCAGAATGGTATACAAAACAATCATCTTCGCATATTTTCTGCTGAATATAAAAATCCATTTCCAGTCGTCAACAAACTCGCTGAACGAGCCGTCGCCGATCTTGTTTATGACCCACTGGACCGCTTTTGACTTAAATATCCTGTTGAGTCCGGAAAATTCCTCAATGTCGTCCGGGTTCTGTGATTTGTCTGACATAAAATAAAGGTCTCCTTCGCACACACGCTATTTCCCGGAATCTAAAATCCCGTACTGTTTCATGAGTTCCAGACGCTGCTCCCCGATTCGAATGCTCTCGGAAGCGTCATTATGACTTCCCTCCCCCGTTTCTTTTCTGTAATTCCATATCCGGCTGATCCACGCAACCGGAAGCAGAAACGATTTCTTCTTCAGATAAGGATAGCGCTTTTCCAGCGCTTTTGCCGTGGGAAACAACGATTTCAGCACACCGCTTCCTGCCTTTTTCCCCTGTTTTTGCGCGGCGACCGCCTGCAGCGTCATATTGCTGCTGTGTTTCCGGCTCATCGACCCGCCGCCATACACACCGGCATCCAGGAGATCCTGCAGCAGCAGCGTTTCATCCACTTTTATCTCAGACCATTCCTCCGGATAACAGGATTTCACCGGATCGAACGTCAGGTATTTCCGACCGATCCGAAACAGCGCCGCCGTGAACAGATCCGCGCGAATCTCACGGCATTGGTCTAACAAAAGCTGCCAGTCTACCTCCCGGCCGTATGCATTGGCAAACAGTGCGATATCACACACCTGCCGGATACCCACGCCGCTGTGCAGCAGGTGCTTATAGGCATGGCAGATCAGATAAAACAAATGGTCTGTATATCCCATGGTCAGAACCGGCGTGCCGTCAACGCACACTTCGACCGCCCGTTCCCGGATATCCGAAAAGAAACGATTCAGATCCCCGTATGCCTCCGATTCCGGGGGAAATAAGGACTTATGCGCTTCGATGTATATGGGACTGCCCTGCTTCCCGTAGGGCACTTCGTAAGCCTGCTCCATGTCGAGCTCCGCATCCGCACATACCATGCCGTCTTCCGTCATAACTCTGTGAAACAGCGCGAACTGACCATCCGGTATGAGAATATCTTCATCCCCGGAAAGCCGATCATCCGGATTCGGATAGAGATTCCGGCAAATGAGCCCCTTCACAACCAGAGGCGCAATCCCGGCATCGGCCAATTTCTGATAAAGACTGAGGAATTCACTGGTTTTCATGGTCTGCAGCGTAACCATCTGAATGGTACGCTGTTTATATGAAAAAAAGAGCTTCGGGTCAGCCTCTTTGGCGGCCGGACAGCTGTACACCGCTCCGTAGATCATCGGGAGAATGTGGTGCATTTCCGCCAGCCGGAACAGCGAGAGCCATGTCTGCGGAGACAATTCTTCGCTCCAGGATACTTCTTCATTTTTTAATGCGGCGGTTAGAGCCTGCAGGAATAAGTCGTGTGGTTTCATTTATTTCTTCCGCTTCCTATACTTCGCAATCAACGCCAGAGCAGCGATTCCCGCCGCAGCAGCGGCACCTGTTGCAACTGCCCCCATTTTTATCTCTTTGCTGATCTTTTCTTCAGAAACAAACACTTCTGAACCGTCTCCTGTTTTTTCACCTTCTTTATGCATCTCACCGGTGCCGCCTTCTACAACGCCGTCATGACACAAAACAGCACCGATGGTAGCCAGAAAACATTTTATATCCATCATCGGACCCATGTGCTTCACATATTCTCCATCGAATCTGGCTTTCGTATCAATTTCCAGTTCATCACGGCCATTTACCTGTACCCAGCCGGTAATTCCCGGTTTCACACAGTTCGCACCGTATTTATCACGTTCCGCAATCAGATCATCCTGATTCCAGAGGGCAGGCCGCGGTCCGACAATTGATAAGTCCGATGTAAGCACCTGCCAGAACTGAGGCAGTTCATCCAGAGAATACTTTCTCATAAAACGCCCTGTGCGGGTAATATATGTATCCGGATTCTCCAGCAGATGGGTCGGAACATCCTTAGGCGTGTCCGTGCGCATTGTCCGGAATTTCCAGATTTCAAAAGTTTCCTTGTCTTTGCCGACCCGCTTCTGCTTAAACAGCACGGGGCCGGGAGAATCCAGCTTAATTGCAAGAGCCAACGCCCCCATAAATGGCGCTAATGCAACGCTGGCCGTACCTGCAAGCATAATGTCAGCCGCACGCTTCACGTGAAGATATTTCTTTTGTTTTCCGGTTAAGGAATGCTCCGCTTTATACTCTTCCCTGTGTAAACTCTGAGTTTCATCCTCTCCGGTATTACGCATCTGATTCCCCTCCGGTTTTTCAGACATACCCAGCGCCTGAATCGTTTCCCATACAACCGCATCTTTCGGAAATTCACGTTCCATTTTATAACGGCCCAATATTCCCATCTTCTCTCTTTGTTCGCGCCGCAACGCAAGAAACTGTTTCATTGCATGATACAGGCTATTCGAATCCTTCACTGTGACAAGGAACCCCGATTCACCATCATCAACCGCCTCTCTGCAGCCCGGAATATCACTGGTAATCAGCGGCCGTCCGGTCGCCGCAGCCTCCAGCAACACATTACTCATCCCCTCATGATAGCTTGGAAGCACCACACAGTCCGCTGCTGTATGCCAGGGACGCGGATTCTCCTGAAATCCATAAAACTTTGCAATACCCTCCGCCTCCAGCTTTTTCACCCGTTCCTTATAGGTATCCTCATAGAACCCGACTAAATCCAGAAAAAACGCTTCTCCATTCCTGTGCAAACGCTCCGCAGCTTCAAAAAGTTCATCCATGCCCTTTTCTTTCATAATTCTGCCTAAATACAAAAAGTGCACCGTTTCATTATTCGGATAAGGCTGATATGCATAGGATTCCAGATTAATTCCGGCTCCCTTTAAAACTTTCTGTTTTTCTTTCGGAATAATATGTCTCTTTCGAAACTCAGCGGCATTCTCCTCATTCTCAAAAAAAACAGTTCGAACATTACGGAAAGAAATTTTATAAAATGCGGTAACAAATTGCGCAAGACCGGGCTTCTGAAAAGCAGTGCCGAGACCCTGTACATTTGCACAGAACGGAATACCCAGTTCACCGGCAGTGATACCGGCATAGATATTCGGCTTAATGGAAAAAGTAATCACCAGATCCGGCTGTTCTTTTTCCATCATTTTTTTATATGTGCGAAACAATTTAAAATCCGTTATCGGATTCATTCCTCTGCGATCAATCTCGGTTTCAATACATCGCAGTCCCATTTCCCTGAAATCATTCTCATGTCCGACAAACGGCATACTTAAGACAACCTCATTTGATTCTGAAAGCTTCTCTATCAATTCTCTGCGAAACTGCCAAAGCATGTACGAATGATTTGTAATTATCAGTATTTTGCTCATTTTTTATCGCCCCTCTGACAAATCACCTGATCAATCCGGAATAAAATCCACCACAACAATCTCCGGAATATTATTGAAGCGCGGAATCACTTCAGTAGAACCTAAACCTCTGGATAAAACCATTACCTTACTCCCGTCGGAAGAGTAATATAATCCTTCCAACTTTCCCGGAAACCATCCCAGATCCGGCGCATAAAGACCGCCGATAAATGGTATGATTACCTGTCCTCCGTGAACATGACCGGATAATACGCAATCTACAGACCAGTCATCCAGACTGCCCTGATTCATCCAACATACCGGCATATGACACATCAACACTGTATATAAATCTGTGTCCTGAAACTCATAAAGGAAATCGCTTTCCTGTAATCTCTCTTCTGTAGTTGCCAGCTCATCGGGAAGACAATATCCGTAAATTCCTCCCAATCGGATCTCCTGTCTGTTCACAGATATATCTGTATAGCTTTTTT
This sequence comes from Clostridiales bacterium, assembly GCA_021201035.1. GTDB lineage: Bacteria > Bacillota > Clostridia > Lachnospirales > Lachnospiraceae > Eubacterium_I. The sequence goes on along the minus strand of JAJQFQ010000030.1, from coordinate 24,661 downwards.
CAAGAACGACAGCCCCTGCCGCTTCATATAGTTCCGTTAAATCTGCATTATAATTTTCTTCATACTCTACTTCATGATTCCCATATGAGACATATACCGGCGCTATCTCTGTCAGATTTTCAATCAGGCTGTCAGCAATACCGGAATCATCTGAATGGTAATCTACCAGATCACCCGTAATTAAGATAAGATCCGGTGACTGTTCTGACGACAATGAGACCAAACGTTTATTATCCTCTCCGAACTCACTGTTGTGCAGATCTGTGATTTGGAGAATCCGAAAAGCGGATTCGATTTTCTCCGATCTGATACAGTAAAACGAAGTCGACAGGGCGTATTTCGACCTTAGTAAACCGGTGATGATGCCAGTCAGGATAAGTAAAATGATGATGATTACCACCATTTGATTTTTATGTTTTTGACAGATCATATTCAATTCTCCTGATTATCATCTATACCTGAATTCATTAAGGCTAGTGTCCTTTCTGAGAGTATTCTCACTTTTTTATCATCGGAATATATGGCATCATGATTTCATCCAAAATGTCATTATTATCATGTAAATAGAATTCATCCAATGTCCTTTTATCTGTATCATCCATGGTATCTGCCTTACCTCTGCTTCGTCTCATGATCCACTCTTCTTCGGACTTTGTAAAATAATGATTAACACGAATCAGTCTTGTTTGTTCTACCGGATTTGACCAGCCATAAACAACATTACCTGACTCATCAATATTATGTACTCCATATATGTAAGCAGGATAATGAACATGTTCAAAACTTTTTATCATTCTGGGGTTAGCAATCGTTTTTATGCAGTCATTTCCCTGTCCATCATTCTTACAACGGTAACAAAAATTCTCAATCACATAACCCACAGGAGCTTTTTTGTATCCGGATGATCCATATACTCTCCAGTTAACAGCTATTCCTCCACATAACAGTTTTTTTCTGAAAATCAATCTGATTACACTTTTCAACGATTGATTGAAGTCTTCCGAGACCAGAAATTCGTCCACATCCAGAAATGCCATATAACGCGTCCTGTTTTTAAAAAAATAAACCGCATCATTATATGCATCCAACTGTCTTGCCTTTCCATGAATTTCTTTATATACTACGACGCCTTTCTCAATATATGGTTGAAGAATCCTCCTTAAATCCGGACTGTCATTGTCATAAACATAAATGCGATCAATTCCCACACACAAATGAAAATCTATCCATTCCTTGATATATGCTTCCTCATATTTTGCAATACAAACCAGTGACAGTTCATCATCAAAACGCATAAAACGATCTCGTATACATAAGAAAATTGATTGCATCAGCATAAATGCTTTCCTTAATTTCTTCCCATTATTCATTCTATCCGCTCCAATTTTGAAAAATTAGTTTTTTAACTTTCTTTTTAACGCTTTTATATTCCACCAAATCTTCATTTTCACAGGATGTGCCGTCTCAAAAATCCAGACATCTGTGTCAGATTTTGGCGTCATATGCAAATCTTTTTTATTTTTTCTAATATGCTTTCGCAATTTGTAATGCAAATGCCTTTTATACTTAAAGAAATTAGAATTATTATCTTTTTGCAGCCTCAGTAACTGACTTGCCAACCCTGAAATATATGTTCTGCATGTAAGCATGTACGCTTGCAAATATTCATATTTTTTGAAAAAAAATATCTGTTCCTCCATTGCATCCAGCTCGTCAAGACGCCTGGGAGTCCACGGACTGTTCATGATTCCATCCGGATTCTGATAATAGTAATATAAGGGTTCAGGTACAACTGCGATGCCATTTTCTTTGAATAATAATCGATAGGTTACAAACTGATCTTCATGAATTTTTCCAACCGGGTACCTCAAATCAGCATCAAAACATTTCTTCTTATAAAGTTTCCCCCATGCAACTACAGGCACCGGTTCGCTAATCCATGTTTCTTCAGCACTCAGTCTATATGGATCTTTAAATACCGAAATAATCGGTTCCTCACCATTAGTTTTCACAAAATGGCACATGCTAATATTTACATCAAACACTTTTGCCGCATTTAAAAGAAATTCAAGCATTCTTGGATGTATCCAATCATCACTGTCAACAAAAGTAACCCATTCACTGTCGCTATATGCAACTGCCCAATTGATCCCCGCATTTCTGGCAGCTGACAGCCCTCCGTTTTCCTGATGAATAACGGTTATTCTATCGTCCTTCCCGGCATATTCATCACAAATCTCAGGACAATGATCAGGACTTCCATCATCAATCAAAATAACTTCAAAATTTTGAAACGTCTGAGCAAGAATACTGTCTATACAACGAGGAAGGTACTTCTCCACCTTATATACCGGAACAATCACACTTATTAACGACATAACAACCACTTTATCCTATCTTTCATCGTTATTCCCGGAATGCGCAAAAACCTGCTTCTCGCATCCCAAAGTTTCTTATATTCTATTTGTTTCTGTTGACACCTGCTGATTTCTTTTTTGCATTCCTTTAACAAATTCAGATAACCTTCTTTATTATATGGTATCAGTTCATTTAACCCTATAGACTCATAAAAACTACATCTTTCGAAAAGCACCTTCATCTTGTCAAATTTGCTTTTCAGCAACTGTGCTCCCATAATACTGTCTTTCCGCATATAAGTATATACATACAAATCTTCACCTGTACATCCTATCTTCTGTGCATTCCAAATCAACGGTGCAATGATAAACTCATCCTCATGATCTATTCCAACAGGGAAAAATGATTCCGATAGCAAAGAACAATGATATATTTTATTCCAGGGAACTGCCCACATCCAACCATTTAATTTCTGTAATCTGTTTAAAACATCTGTTGCTGTCAAACAATCTGTTGGTATCGGATTTACCAGATTCATCGGAAGCGGTTCGTCAGCTTCTGAAACAAGTGAAAAACTACACACAGCCAGCTTTGTACCTGTAGATTCCGCACACAAAATCAACTTTTTAAGATAATCCGGCTTTACCATATCGTCACTATCGACAAAAACAACCCATCGACTTCTATTATCTGCAAGGACTTTTCTAATTCCGGCATTTCTTGCTGCTGACTGTCCTGCATTTTTCTGATGAATAACCACGATACGATTATCTCGTTCGGCATATTCATCACAAATATCAGGACAGTGATCAGGACTTCCATCGTCAACAAGAATCAATTCAAAATCCTGAAACGTCTGTGCCAGAATACTCTCTATGCAACGGGGAAGATACTTCTCGACATTATATACAGGCACAATTACACTAATTTCTGGCATATGTTATTCCTCTCCCCTAATTACATTTCTGAGTTTCTGATAATACGGTTGCAATGGTTCATTGTCATATTTACAATTAGATATTTCCATCAACTGACCAATATATTTTTTTGCGTCTTCAAAAGTTTTTGCAAATTTAATATATGGCAAATAAGAGATCCAGTTATATGTTCCTTGAACTTTATGGTTGTTATTATCAAAAACAATACAAGGTGTAGCCGTAATTGCAGAGAAAATCATACCGTGAAGACGATCTGTAATAACCAGTCTTGCTTTAGCAAACTCTTCTAATTTTGCAGTTACACACTCCATCCTTTTCTCTTTCGAGACATTTCCCTCCCAATACATATCCGTCATCTCATAAGTAATACCCTGTTCAGACAAGCACTTTTCAATGTCATTTTTTAAAGAATCCGGAATTGAACACTCTATATCTTTCCTCATACATAAAAGTACATGTTCGCGAACCTGAGTCTCCACGCCAAAATCTTCTGCTTTCATTGAAAGTACAATATCCGGCACAGCCAAAATACAGGCATTGGGATATAAATGAATCATTGTGTTATACGACATCAAATCCCTTGCAGCCAATATCATCTTGTCATTATCATAGTATGAAACAGATCTTTCTTTTTCAGCATCGCCCTGATTTGTATTGGTATAATACAAAGTCTGAGGAAAGATAAACATTTTATTTCCAGATAACTGTTCTATTGCCCGGCGGCGGAATTTCTCTTCTGAAAGCCACTGATCACCCATGTTTCCGCCGCCGTGCCAACAACAGGAACAACTGTTGTTGGCACGTATATATTTCAAAACCAACTCATTATATCTGTCATATTCAACTACCGTGATTTCCTTTATATTATCCCTGTCAAATCCACACTTCTCTAAAAATAATCTCTCTGCTAAAACAATAGCACTATCACCTAAATTTGAATGTATTGGTGTTCCAATCAGAAATATTTTTTCACCAGTTGATTTTTTTAAATATCGCCCCAGCAAAACCCTTTCTTTATAACGCTCTCTGCGTTCATGCAGATTTCCATGCAAGCGGCGTATTGGATATAACAGAGTTTTATTAAATATCATTTTTATTCTGTATTGTTTACGGCAGCCATTACTTTTAACATCATCAAAATCAAACCCTTTTATCCATTTAATATGCTTTGCATATTTTTTTTCTGATATTGTTTCCCAATTTTCTACAATGGCCTTTTGTATATGCTTCCATTGACGAATGATATTTGCCTGATAATCATACTTTAATGCCATGAGTGAATAGATTTCTTTAAATATTTTTTTCATCATATAAAAAACCATAACCATAAGGCTCAACGCCTTCCGCCCATAAACCGACCATCGTACGGTAACATTTCTCGCAGTGACAACAATTTGTACCTGAGTCGGATTCCCAACAAACATGAAGAAACACATTAACATGTAATTCTTCTTGCCGTTTTACTACATACGCGATTTTATCCTGACGGCTAAGTTCATACCCGTCATGAATGATACGACATCCGCAGAATCTTACATGATTATCTATCGTCGGGTGCGATGCACACCTTACCTTCCCATCTGCCGGACAGTTGGAAGACGCAATATAAAAACAATGAATGTTATGCAACCAACTGAGCGGAGCCGCATGACCAAGAATACCTATTCCATGCTGAACCCCATGCCACCAACCATCTTTTAAAACGTCAAAAAATTCGGAATGCAACATCCCTTCATTTAAAAATTCGCGAAAACTGCTATGAATCACACTTAAATTCATATCATAATATTTCACTGTTTCAAGCAAACCCCGGTGCATTTTACTCCAACCCACAGTGTTTGCATATTTTATATCGGATCCCCAGATAACATATGCCTCCGGGTTTTCAGTAAAATGACGCATTACCGTAGTTGTAGCATCTAATCCGCCGGAAAAGAAGAGTGCCGATTTATTCTCAGACATCTCTTTTTCGCAATCTATAACTTTCTTTACACTGATTTCGCCATTCCAGACAGCTTCCGGATACATATTTATATATCCCTGTTTTATCTCCGGAATGCATTCGTAAAAATTTTTATCTAATTCCGGAATTATCAATTTGGCATTTTTCAGCCAAATGATCGGTAATACATTTACAACAAACGGAATGGCAAGCACACCATAAGGAACATGTATTATGCTTTCAGGGAATTCTATAACAAATGGTTTTTCCGTAAAATATTTTTTTAAATCATTATCATAATTAAACCGGTATTCGATTCTACAGTCATCTACTAAAATCGCATTCAAAGACAGATTACTCATTGATAACTCATCCTCTTTTTATTATTTTCATCTCCGGGAATTTAATCATTCCCCACCACCGATGCTCCCACACCAGAATATTCCCATCTTCAATATCACTCAACAATTCAAAAGAACAGGCACGTGATATATGATCAAGTATCTGACTTTTTCCTGAATCATCACTTTGATACAAAGCAATGCTTAAGTAATACCTTCCATTTGCCAATAAATCATGTTCAAAAAGGAATTCCGTTGTGTAATTATTACCTGCCACTGTATTACAGATCGGCTCTGTCACAACCAATCCCACCGGAGAATCATCATAGGAACGAACTATCATACGAAATCTTACATCATCTAAATTTTCCATACTTGTCCAGTTCAGCCTGATATAAATCGGCTCATGTGCCCTAAAGATACAGTCTTTTTTTTCTAAAAAACTGATATAGTTCATTTTTACAAGATTCAATGAATTATTCGGGCGAATGCTTTCGGAAAGATCTACACAAGTGCTTGAATTTTCATTTGATTTACTTAAATATTTATCAATTGCATGTTCAACAGCACCATTAAAAACAACTTTCCCTCTGTCAAGCACAATGCATCTGGAGCAAAGTTGCCTGATTGTGTTCATATTATGACTTACATAAAGTACAGTTCTGCCTTCTTGCTGAGAAGCATCTCTCATTTTCTCAAGACATTTATTTTGAAACGCCATATCCCCAACCGCCAGCACTTCATCCATAATCATGATCTCACTATCCAGATGTGCTGCTACAGAAAACGCAAGTTTCACATACATACCGGAAGAATACCGCTTCACAGGTGTATCAATAAACTGCTCCATTTCTGCAAACGCAACAATCTCATCAAATTTTCGGTCAATCTCCGCCTTTGTCATTCCAAGAATTGCACCGTTCATATAGACATTTTCACGGCCGGTCAATTCCGGATGGAAACCGGTACCAACCTCCAGCATTGACGCAATACGGCCATTAAAAGAGATTCTCCCCTTCGTTGGCGCTGTTACTCTGGAAAGCAGCTTGAGCAGAGTTGATTTTCCGGCTCCATTGTGACCGATAATGCCAAGAGCCTCTCCTTTTTTTACATCAAACGAAATATCATCCAACGCCAGAAAACGCTCATTATATTGACCGGATTGCGCACCGATCTTCATGGTAGGATCTTCTTTTCCGAGGATTCGTGCACCCAGACGCTGTATATCCTCCCGAAGTGTTGTTCCTCCAATTGCGCCCAACCGATATTCTTTTGATACGTGTTCTATGCTAATTATTGTTTCACTCATATCATACCTCACACTGTATCCATAAATGTCTTTTCAACTCTGCTGAACAGAATGATTCCAACAAACAGAACAATAAGAGTCGTTATCCATCCAATTATGTAATATTTCAAATCAAAGAAGCCTGTTCCCAGAAACGCATAACGCATGGTCAGCACAACCGGTGCAACCGGATTCAACATATACACACCCATCAGCCGATCCGGTATATAGCTGATATCATAAGCCACCGGTGTTGCATACATCCAAAGCTGTGTGCCGAACCCGACCAGCATCGCCAGATCCCTGTACTTAGTCGTACATGCGGAAACTATAATACCAAACCCCAATCCCAACAAAGCAAGCTGAAGAATCAGAAGCGGTAACATCAACATATAAACATTCGGTTTCAGACCGGACGGAACGATCATATAATAAATCCAGAAAACGAGGAAAAACGCAAACTGAATCGCAAATGAAATCAACTGCGAAAAAACGGTCGACACAGGCATCACCAATCTCGGGAAATACACCTTCCCCAGAATAGCGGAATTCGCCGTAAATGTAGTTGATGTGGCAGTCAGGCATCTGGCAAAATACTGCCATACAATATTTGCACTAAAATAAAAAATAAACGACGGGACACCGGACGGCGCTAAGCCTGCTATATTTCCAAAAACAATCGTAAATATTACAGATGTCAAAAAAGGTTGTATAATCGCCCATGCCGGTCCCAGTATGGTCTGTTTATAATTTGCTGTAAAGTTTCTCTTTACAAAAAGGAAAACCAGATCCCGGTACTGTAAAAGTTCCTTAAGATGCAAATCAAACCATCCGTTTTTCGGTTCAATCACAGTTGAAAATTTTTGTTCTTCCATTGATATGCCTCCCCGGCTTTTCATTTTTCATCAGAGCCAGAATAAATGATCGGTCTGACCAGTTTCTTTACACTTTTCGGCACCATAGATACCAACTTACGTCTGTTTCCGATTTTTTTTAATCGATTCTGATACCATTTTTCCACTTCCGCATATCCGGAGGATCGATACAGATTTAAAACGATTTCTCTTTCCGGTTTCATTTCTGAAGGATGCGTTAGCTGAGCATTGTATTTCGCCGCCTGTTCATAGGATGAATCCCACCGTTTAGTACCATTTCCATACTGATTTATAAGCCGTTCTCCCTGCTCACTGTTTATAATCAGACAGGATATACCCTTTTTTTCATCTAACTCTTCAGGAAAGGATGCAAGCAGTTCCGGATGAACAAGGTCAATGCACCAAAAATCTCCGATAGTAATATCTCCCTGACGATTATCAGATGCATAAGGACAACTGTAACAGTTTTCCCGGTATGTGTAGGAATTCAGAAACATCTGATAATATGAGGATTCCTCCGGTTCAAAATGACTTTCTCCCTCAGTAGCATCTTTTTTCATATAAGAAATACTGCCGTGCAGTTTCCATCCTTCCCTTTTGTCACGGAAACGAAAATCGGTTACTTTGATGTCATGTATCTCTTCTATATATGAAATATAAGAATGGAAAAAATCAACATTCGGGACTCCATGACATATAATTTCTATCGTATACAGATTTTCGTGTTCTTTTCCCAGATACCCCTTTAAACCTGCGATCTGACAGGGCGTTCCGCTATAGAGAACCTGTTTTCCATAAATCAGATCCTGCTTTGTCTTCGCAAAAGAATTCCCTGTATCACTCTGAACATATTTGGAACCTTTCAATAATTTCAAATCTTCCATATCTGTTACACGAATATGTTTCGGCCACAGTCTGTCATTCTCATACACAAGAGAACAGCCATACACTACGCCTCCGTTATGCAAAACATTCTTAGCAATAGCGGAAAATATCCCGCCGGAAGCAGATTCTGCCAGATCTACATTTGCTCCGACCGCTGCATAAACAGATGGTATCTTGTCTCCGTGCTTCTCTATCTTGTTATAACTGCAAACTTTTTCGCATAACCCGCAGGATATACACTTTCCTTGTGTCAATATCGGATAAACAAAACCATACTTATTCTTTTCCATCATAAGTGCCCCGGATGGGCAAACCTGTGCACATGCGCCGCATCCGCAGCAATTTTGTTCTGTAATATTCACTGTTATTCCTCTCAGCATTGACACGGTTTATCCCACCGCATCAAAAGCCGCTTTCACTGCCTCAAGCTTAGCATATCCGGTAATATTATCCGGTTCCAGATATGCTCCCTCACTCCACTCATTCCATGCATTCAGAAACACCACCGGCTTATCATAATCCCTTGCCTTTTTAACAAGTCTCGTCATATATTCCCGAAATTTATCTACTGTAAATCCGGCATACATAACGCCATGCTTATTTCTGGGTGTATTATCCCAATCCACAAAACCGCCCGGCAGGAATTTTTCATCCATCTCATTTTCTAAAATTTTTTTCCATGCCTCATCATAAAAAAAGACAGACAAGTGCTCCGGGTTCGGATAGCCTCCGCCAGAATGCTTACTCTTCTTTCGATAAAAAGAAATCGGAGTTTCTCCAAATACACTTCGAAGGGACTGTACACTACGGGCAGTGCCGGGCTTTTTCATCGACTTAAGATTTCTGGAATACACAGGTTCAAACTCTATTCTGTAATCAAACACGTCTTCCCGATAATACATATCCGCATAGTAAGACGGAAACTGAAAAGCCAGACAGATGCCCGGAAACCCCTCTTCCACTGCACGTTTTCGAAAATATCCTGCCATTTCCGCAATCTCAATGATTTGCTCTGGCTTATATATAACAAACAACGGCTTTCCATTTATGGTCATGTATCGCTCATCACGAAAAAAAGGCAGTAAATATTGGAAATGGAGTTCCCACTCTTGTTTTCCTCCGTATTCCTGCGGCATAATGATCTCATGATTCCCGCCATCCCAGTTTCTCGACCAGTTTTCATTTGCCCAGCTGAAACAGAATGGCAATTGTATATTTTTATTCTTCAACATCTGCTCTGCCGGCTTCTCCAGCAGTTTTTTTCCACCCTTAAACCAGTAATGATAATAACAGAAACCGAATATTCCGTATTGTTTTGCCAGCTCTGCCTGCCATATTTTTGTTTCATCATCAAGTAAATTATAGTAATTATCTCCAAGCGGCAATTTGGGCTGCTGATGCCCCTCAAACAACGGGACTGCTTTTCGCACATTTGTCCATTCCGTAAATCCTTCTCCCCACCATTGATCATTTTCGGGAATCGTATGAAATTGGGGCAAATAGAAAGGAATGATTTTCAATCCCTTGCCATCCATAATTTCTGCCATTCTTACGCCTCCGCTCCGTTCAACGCCACAAATTCCATATAAGCCCCTTCCAGACATTTCATCTGTTCTGTACTCAGAGATAATAACTCCTGCCTGCGAAACAGCCTTGCCAGTTTCATAAGTCTTTGCAGCTTCTTATGTGTATAAAAATAATACTTTCCGGCGCCGTCCATTCCAAATCGTTTTTTATAATAAATAAATCTGCCGTTCAGTCTCATACTGTATTGCTTCTTACTGAATGTATCTTTCTTCTTCACGGTTCCCCCATCATAGTGGATAATCCGGGCTTCCGGAACTGACCAGATCTCATAACCCATATCCGTGATTCTGGCGGATAACTCCTGTTCTTCTGCATACATAAAGAACTCCGGATCAAATCCGCCTGCTTTGTTAAACAGTTCCCTGCTTAAAAGCATATCCGTCCCGAATATATAAGCGACTTTCTGCGGCAAATCGGAAAAATTAAAATTATCGGCAAAGATTTCCCTGTCTCTCAATTCCTTATCTTCTATTCCGGCAATTTTTCGATTTCTGATTATCTGGCTCAGAACAGACTTCCAACCCGAATCTTTTTTTCACAGCGGCTACATCATCAAATCTCATACAAAAGGAAGGAGACGCCGTCATATCTGTCGTATATAGATTGCCTCCGACAACCCCGACTTCAGAGTGATCTGTCAGAAATTGAAGCAGCAAACTGATGGCATCATTGACCAGCAAAGTATCGGAATTCAGCAGAAACAGATAGTCACCCCGCGCATATTTTGCCCCCAGATTATTTGCTTTGCCAAATCCAAGATTTTCACCTACATTAATGACTGTAGCAATGTCTGACAGCTTATCTTTGAATATCACCAAAGAATCATCCCGGGAGCCGTTATCCACCACTATAATTTCGTAAGAAATTTCTTTTGTTTGAGTTTGTATACTGTTTATACAATCAATCACCATTTCCGGCGTATTGTAATTTACAATGATAATTGAAACATCCATTCTATGAATTTCCCTGTTGTTCATGATCCCTTTTTGAACAGCCGCTTTGCTGTATCTCTTAACTTAAAATAACGAAACAATTTTTCGGGGTTGTCCTGTAATATACACTTGACAAGCACTCTGTATTCTCCCGCAGTATGCGTTTCACGAAGATACGCAGGCAAATGCTCAATGTTCCTTACTTTTTCATATGCAGAAATATATTCCTCCGGTGGTTTTTGCTCATATAAATAACAAAAGATATTATTGAAAATTCTCTGTTGAAGCGCCTGTTCCGCCTGATCAGATAATTTCACCTTCGATAATGCAATCCGGCGCATCTTTAAACTGTTCGCAATAAAATCCCACACAGGAGGTGTTCTTTTTCCCGGCTGATAATAATAGTTATACCCAACATAGTTGCTGACATAAAAGCTCTCACAATTTGCAAAATATGATAAATTAAACGCCAGATCTTCCTGCGAATACATCTGTTCATCAAAGCGGATTCCCCAGTGCCTGATGATATCTGTTTTGTAAATTTTGTTAAAAAGATAGCCAAACATCTCCGGCTGGATACATATTGTATTCCAGATTTCATCTCCATATCTTTCCTCACATGAACAGAAGCGCTTTTCACATATGCCATTTTCATACCAGTTAATTCCACCGATAACTACATCTGCATTTCTTGCAACTATTGCTTCCACATATTTTTCCACATGATCAGGCTGCATCTCATCATCACTGTCCGCAAACATAATATAACTCCCTGTTGCTGCCTGCATTCCGATATTTCTTGCAGATGACACGCCCCCGTTCTTTTTGTGAACAACATGGCATCTGATATCATTTGCTTCAATGGAACGGCACATCTGCCGGGTTTGATCCTCTGAACCATCATCAATGATCAGGATTTCAATATCCTTATATGTCTGTTTTTGCACGCTCCCGACACTTGTTTCGATTGTTTTTTCTGCATTATAAGCAGGAATTATAATACTTACCTTAGATGACATAGATATAATCTCCTACACAGAAGCAACAAAACGATATAATCCGAGCTTAATAAAAGCCATCAATAATTTCTGTTTCCGGGATACGTCAAATTCCCTGAGGACCAATTTTGTCTCCCTGACGAGACTGTCTTGTACAATATCCTTGCAGTACGCTTTTCGCTGTTTGGAAACAGGGATATATTTTCTCTCATTCAGAGCCATCATGATACAAAACCATCTCAAAAACATAAATTGCTTACTGAAATCATATGACTCTATACCGGAGAAATCTCTCTCCGCCGCCAGTATAAGATTTCTGCACGCCGCCCATCGTCCTGCCCGGAAAGATTTTGAAATAGACTTATCATTATAAAAGTAATGATAAACACCCGCTGTCTCAATATAATAAAAACTGTCAGCCCGGATGACGACATTGGCACTGAAAAGTAAATCCTCGCTGAATTTGATGTTCTCATAAAAACGCAGACACTGCTTCTCCAAAAATCTGCGTTTATATAATGAGCCGCACGCCCCAACGACGGGTCCCATAGTCAATTGAGGTGTAACCAGCAATCTCCGATATAATTCCTGAATCATGCGGTTTTTATCATAAAATCCACCCGGCATCTCCCGGACAGGTTCCAGCATACAGGGAGCATTTTCTTCCAATCCGGGCCAGCCACTGCGAATGGCCCGATAACGAACAAAATCAACCTGATGCTTTTCTGCAACGTCAACCAGCTGTTCCAGTCCATCGGCATCCAGCCAGTCATCACTATCCAGGAAAAAAACATATTCCCCTGTCGCAATATCTAACCCGGCATTGCGTGCCGAAGCAAGCCCTCCGTTTTCTTTGTGTATCACCCTGACACGGCTATCCTTTACTCCATATTCATCACACAGTTTCGGACATTGATCAGGCGAACCATCGTCAACCAGAATAATCTCCAGTGCATGATATGTCTGTGAAAGCACACTTTGAACACACCGCTCAAGCCACTGTTCCACGTCATAAACCGGTATAATCACTGAAATTACCGCGTCCATAATATAACCAACTACTTTCTTATATGTAATACATGATCAATATAAGCAACAGATACTTTTACCTGTCGTTCTATCCTTTCCGTTACCACATCCCAACGAATCGGTTTCACATGATCCAGATCAGACAAAGAATCAATCAACCGATCTTCAAGCCCCATCGTCGCCAACAGATCACGCATCCTTGTATTCAGGTTTTCCTTCCGGTTTATCACAAAAAATTCTTTATGAAACATGATTGCGAAGGCCGTTGCGTGGAAGGAGTTCGAAACAATCACGTCTGCTTCCAGAAGAGTACCCAGAAATTCCCGTGGTCCCATATAATCAGCAATAGTTGCTTCTATGCCGGTTGGAAAGAAAGATACAATATTCTTTCCCTGATCATCAGCAATTTTCTTTGCCGCGCTCTGAACGAATCCAGAATCATCAAAATCATACATAAAAACGATTCCTTTAAAGCCCTGCGGCTGTGCAGTTTTTTCCCAGACAGAAGGAGAAAGCAAAAACACCGGGTCGCACACTTCTGTCCCGCGAATTCCCATCTCTTCTAATATACCAATGCCGCTTTTCTCCCGAACAGAAACTGCATCCAGTTCAGCGAGCATCGGCTTCATCTGCAATTTATCCTCATCCGTAATCTGCTCTGTTGCAAAACTGGCCGCATAGGAAGCTCTCACCTTTTCTCTTGGAGCAAATGCCAGATAAAATGACGGATCTCTCCCATTCTGTAACAGAGGATTCCATATCTGATCACTCCCTGCCAGATAAATATCAGCAAGCGGAGGCGTACGCTGAAGTTCATCGAAAGAGCTATATCTGCGTGTTAAATGCAAGCAGTCCGTCCGAAAGATATCAAAATTCTTCTTCCTTTCACTTTTCCTTGCCTTTAACCTTTTCGGCAGCTTTGCGACCAAATATGCTTCCCGTATAACAGGAACATCATATCTCGAATTGTCTACACTTCTCAGGTTATAATGCCGACTTAAATAGTCCGGCTTATAGTCTATGATTTCCACCTCATGCCCGCAGTCAATCAAATACTTTTGGAGAGCATAAGCCTGCAAAGCAGCGCCTACGTTATATACATCATGACAGGTAATTGTCTTAATTTTCATCATCTATTATCCTGTATAATTTCTTTACTTCCTCGGAATTAGAATAATCTCTGGCCTTACAATTTTCACACAAACGCTCTATCCTTGACGAATCGTTGATCAGTTCTGCAAGACCGGCTGCACACCCCTCGTTATCCATTGGAACAATGACTCCATCCACACCGTCTTCCAGCTGACTGGATGAAGTCGCATAATTGGTAATGACCACCGGCTTTCCCAGCATCTGTGCCTCGCGAACCGTTACGCTCTTTCCCTCGTAACGGCTTGGCTGGACATACAAATCACAGTATCTGATATATGGATACGGATTTTCCTTCTTACCTAAAAGAATTACATGGTCTTTCATTCCGGACTCTGATATTTTATTCCGAATCAAATCCTCATCCGGACCGAAACCAATAATATACCATTTGATATTCAACCCATAATCTAATAACCCGGCACAGATATCCGGAACATTGTCGAAGTTTTTAGGGGTACAGTAGCGCCCGACGGAAAGCAGCCGTACAGAACTATTCAGTTTCATTTCCTCTTCCACAGCAAATTCTTTTTCCTGCTGATGAATTAATTTTTCCGGCAGTATGTTTTCAATCAGAGTCATGCGATTCCGCAAAGACGGAAATATCTTTAAAAACCCTGCAGACACTGTTTCAGAAATTGAAATAATACGATCATATGCTCCCCACATCTCCGTTTCCGATGGTATATCTATTTTTATATTTGTATAATCTGTGTGAATCCATGCGATTTTTCTTCTTGCACGGACTCTGTTTGCCACAATATAATGAGGTGTCAAAAAACTGACAGCCAGATCATATTCTGTCTCGGGCTGAATAGCCGGCATCAGACGATAGGTATATTTATGGCTATATTCAAGTTCTGCATCACTTTCAGTATAGCTATTCCTTTTATTAAACTGTGCTGCCCGCAGCTTTCCATATAACCGGGCAAAAGTCAGCAGAAAATGTCCTTCTTTTAAGGTTTCCTTCATCGGCCGGGCCAAAACCGTGTAAGCCGGTACAGCAGGCAGAACATTCACATACTGCGGAATCTGACACAAAAGTTCTCCTTCATGGCGCAGCAGGAATAAATCTATATCATATCTTTCAGGATCAATTGCATCCAGCAACCCAATCAGGCTTCTTTCGGCTCCCCCTAATTCCATTGCGTGTGTGACAAACAGAATTTTCTTCTTCATTTTCGAAACCCCGCAAAAGCATCAACTCCAAATAATCTATGCAAAGGCCTTGTCAGCTTGCTTCTCAAAATAGTGCCCTTGTCCATCCAGCTTTTCGAGTACCAGTGAATGGAAATGGTATTGTTTGTCAGGTTCAGCCTGCCGGTCGGATCATCATAAGGATTCATATATTCTGCCGGAAGAATTTCCGCACCGGAAATTTTCTGACGAGAACCATCTAAATGCAACCCTAATGATAAAAGTGCCCTGGTATTAAGAGCTGGACATGGAATCAACGGAAATTGCCCCATTGAATCAGGTTCAAACCGGACATATAATTCCTTCATAGCTTCAACCGTAACATGATGCGGAATAGCCCCAAATCCCTGTCCGGTATTTATGTTTTCATCATTCTCAAAGCTGAAAAATGCATCATATTTTATATATGTATCCAGCTCTTTCACTAACTCCACATCCGTATCGAAATAAATGCCGCCCTGTTCACTGATTATGATAAGCCGTGCAAAATCACTCAAGAACGCCCATTTTTTATTTTCATAACACCAGCGCAGATATGGATACTGGTTCAGGTTAAAGTTATCTTCGTTCCATTCTATAATCTCATAATCAGGACAATATTTTTGCCAGCTGGCAATGCAGCGCTGAATCATGGGAGATTTTTCTGATCTGCCAAACCAGCAATAATGTATTTTCTTTGGTATCATATTTTTTCCGGCCTTTTCATCCAATTCAGATTTTTCACTGCACAAATTATCCTTTCAGATTCCTTTTATGAAAACAATCATAAATTTTTGCGGGCAACAAGCCTGTCAGGATTGGTCTGATAGCATACATATATCCCCACAAGGGTAATTTCAATTCTCTGACCGCCAGGGCTTTTACATAAGCTTCATTTAAACGGAACTTGAATTTTCTTCTGCCATAAGCATTGCGGTCGTCTCTCATAAAATAAAGCTGCTGATGAATATTCTTTCCTCTGAAACCTGCTTTGTACATTTTGATCCACAAATGATAGTCTTCTACCCGAAGCAGTTTTTTCTCATCGGAATATCCCCCTACAGCATCATACGCGGACTTTCTGACCATACAGGGAGCGTGGCAAAACGGCGTACCTTTCAAAAAATCCATCGATTCCGGATAAGTGGCATGTGACATATTTCCCCATACTCCGTGATCATCGAAATAACCCATATCTGTACTTACAATAGCAATATCCGGTTCTCTGTTTAATACCTCAATCTCTTTGGCAAATCGATCAGCCGGGCATCGGTCATCCCCGTCCATTCGGGCAATATACTCACCTCTTGCCATTTTAAGACAACGGTTCAATGTATAGTTTAAACCTCTGTTTTTTTCATTCTGTATTAAAATAATTTTATCCGGATAATCCGCTTTATATTGGTTTGCCGCCTGCCAGGTACCATCGACAGAACCATCATCACACATAATTAATTCCCAGTCAGAATATGACTGGTTTAATATAGAATCAATGGCATCCGAAAGCGTGTCGGAACAATTAAATATGCCCATAATGACGCTTATCTGAGGATGTTTTTTATTGACTGTTCTTCCGTCATTCATACAAGGCTCCACGAAAAATGCATCTGGTAATAAAAGAAAACCAGATATCCGATGATCATAATAACCCTCACAACCCTTGCAGAATTTTCTGTGAAAATATTATGAATCAGCCAGGGCAGGGAAATATAACTCATCAGGGAAGTATAAATCGGCATGCGGCCAATATAGATTCCCGAGGATACACCGGACAGTACATAAAGCATCATCGTACAAATACTGGCATTCACAGACACATTGATCACAAGATCATTTGCTTCGTCTACATACTTCTTCCCAATCAAAGATAAAATGGCCGGAATAGAATACACCAGAATTCGAAGGATGTTTGTTCCGTTATCACTAGACCAGATATCATTTGTAACCAGATCGCTGTATTGCGTATTCTCAAGCAAATTATCTAATATGGACGTGAACCGATCCACAAACGCAATTACCACACCTACAAAAGCTATAAACAAGATTGTCATTTTGTTCCACGCTTTTCCCTGGATGATAAAGATAATAGGCAGCATAATCAAAGCCGAAGCATGAATGGTGGCCATCAGAAGAATAATCACAATAACCGGAATCAATTTTCTCTTGACAATCAGTCCAAAACATGCAAAGATTCCTGCTGCTGCAATAAACTGACGCATACCGTTATGCATCCAGGATAGATAATCTGTTGATGCTACGAACAAAAAAATGCTTATCCAGAGATTTGAGGAAAATTTCCTGTATATCAGGATCAGACACAGGATCTGGAAAATTGCTATAAGCAAAAAAAACAATATGTCAGCGTCACCAAATACACTTTTAAAGCAAATGGATAATACAGAAAAACCTTTATCCTTCGTATTTTCACCCAGATAAGCTGATATTTCTGATAAAGAGGAAGGCATCTCCAAAAACACGCTGCGGTATGTAGCGGTGTCTCCGAAACCGTCAGATCTCCATCCGCTCCATAAAATATATGGCAGCACAAGGAGCAATGCCGCCGGAATACTCCAACGCATTTCCATCTTGCCCAGTACCAATTCCTGTTTTCTTTGAAACAAAAATCCTATGATGCCTCCGCCGGCAAATATCCAGATCAGCAGCCACCAGTAATTTGTTAAAGTAAACGACATCTCTTACTTGTCTCCTTTTATACACCTGATGCAGTGCAACATCAGATTCATCTGTCAGGCATATATCATTCCGACAAACTACTGCCCCATCCAATCATCTCCTGCTCCTTCTCCAGCATCCTCTCATTCACCCTGATCACCTGATCACGCATACTGTCCTGTATAGCCTTTTGCGTATTCCGGTACAGATAAATCAGACATCGCGGATTACACTTTTCCGCATCCACATGGGCCGCTTCCGCCAGATCCTGAATCTCATGGCACAGATTACTCCTGTCCATTTCCGACCCGCTTCTGGTGCGAAACAATCTACCGCTCGCGATCTCCCTGCGTTCTGCGTATTCAATCAGCTCCATCCGCAATATGTTCGGTATGTACTCAGCAGATGATGCACCTGCAGTCCTCCCGTCGCCGCGCACCTGCTCTATGGTTAACTTCTGCAGGTGCGGCAGTTTGATGCCCGTACAGGCAAACAGTTTAATGATAAAATACAGCCGTTCTTTTCCCTGAACCTTGGCAGCCGACAGCAGCCGTATATATTCATCTCTTGTCAGTTCCGGCCGTGATGTCTTTTCTCCGGCCTTCCCGCCTGCTTCCATCTGTCTCTCCTTTGCTTATCTGACACACAGTAATCTCTTACTCCGGTTCCGATATTCTTACCGGCTGTACTAAATCCTTTACTCCGGATCCGATATTCTCTCCCCGTTCAGCATCGCCTGCATCATTTCCGACGCGGTTTCCACGGTATCCTCATCCGGTATCATCACATACGCGCTTGTGCTCAGCGAATACGGCACGGCCTTGCCGTCGCTGCCGGTCACACTGTAGCTGATGACATCCCAGCCTGTGCCGGTTTCGAGAGTGTCGTTCACCAGTTCGGCGATCACGTCGTAGGGGATGCTCATCTCCATGTTATCCTCCGCGGCATTCAGCACCGACATATAGTTCGTCAGTATTTTCGGCGAAGCTGCCTCATCGATGATCGCCGAGATCAGCGCCATCTGGTTGCGCCCGCGCTGGCGGTCTCCGTCAGCAAAAGCATGGCGTTCCCGCGCAAAGGCGAGTGCGGCCGCTCCGTCCACCCGGTTATATCCGACGGTAAAGTCATAGGTTCCTGTTGTAAAATCATAGTCCGAATACACCGTCACGCCGCCGAGGGCGTCGACAATGTCCTCAAACCCTTCAAAGCTGACGCGGAAGTAATAATTCACATCGATCCCGTAGAGCATTCCCAGCGTATCCATGGATACCTGAACGCCGTAAATACTGGCATGCGTCAGTTTATCCTTCTGTCCGTTGGAAATGGACAGCGGGACGTAGTAGTCGCGCGGTGTGGAAACCAGCAGAATCTGGTGTGTATCCTTATTGACCGTCGCCAGAATATTGACGTCGCTGCGGCTGCGGGCCTTGAGTCCGGTGCGGCTGTCAACACCGCTGATATAGATGGTAAACACGGAATCCGATGTCGTTGCGTCATTGGAGATAGTTCCTCCTTCAAAGGAATCATCCGTTTCCTGAACCACTTCAAATCTGGCCAATTCACGGATCCGGTCTTCGATATCTTCATACCCGTCCAGTTCGGAGAGAACATCCACATAGGCCTCATTTAAGACCATGCATCTGCATTCCTCACCATACAGGGCGTCGAGCAGAACCGTTGGTCCGGCATATTCCACAGTGGCTACTTCCATGTCAAGCTCTTCATTGATCTGTTCGAGCGCCAGATCCGTCACATCGCGGTCTGCCGTTTTCACAATACCGAACGTATCATCCGCCACATCCTCCAGTTCCTGTGCCGTGTCCTCCGTCAGCACATAGACTCCGACATAGGACACTTCCGTCTCCGTCTCTATGATCGTATTCAGGGTATTCATCACCTTTCCCAGCGCGATGGTTGCGTACAGCAGGACGACAATCGTCACGACGGCAATGATAGTACCGGCCACGAACCGCGCGATCTTCGCATGATTGCGCGTCAGCAGCCAGACCACAAGAACCAGGACCGCCAGCACGATCACAATCGGAGCAATATATTTGTCTCGCACCAAGAGGCTGATAAAAAGTAAAATATCAAAAATAATGACAATGGCTGCCATGAACAACGTTACAATGATGCCCGGCAGAGGACTGCCTTCCCTTTGCTTCGCATATCGCTGCAGCCGCTTCGATCGCTTATACGGACCGGATGAACCGGAGTTCTGCGCCGATGGACCGCTGCTATGACCTGAGTGACTGCTGTGATGGCTTGCATGGCCGCCGTGGTGGCCTGAATGGCTGCCGTGATGGCTCGAGTGACTGCTGTGGTGACTCGAATGACTGCTGTGATGGCTTGAGTGGCTGCTGTGGTGACCCGAATCACTGCTGCGGCTATCGGTTTCATTGCTGCGGCTGTCGGATTCACTGGCACGATAACCCAGATCAAGGATTTCTTCTTCAAGGCTGCCGTCAACTGACGCTTCCGCAGCGTCTGCCTGTTTTGCAGTATCCGTCTGCTTCGAAGCATCCGCGCCGTCTGTATTTTCAGAATGTATATCCCTGTCTGCGTCCTTCATCTGTCTGCTAACCTCTCTTTCCCTGTCACGCCGGATGGTAGGTCGACACCACCCGCGCCATCGCCATGCGCATATCGCTGTCCGGATCCTTCACCGCCTCCTCCAGGATATGAAGGGCTTCCTCCAGTTCCTTTTCATCCATCTCGATCGGATGGCCGATATAGATCATCCGGTTGGGTGTTTCAGTCATTCCCTCTTCATCCATCAACAGCTCTTCATAGAGCTTTTCTCCCGGACGCAGCCCTGTAAATTCGATTCGTATATCGCGGTCGACTTCATAACCGGATAACCGGATCATTTTTTTCGCCAGATCAAGGATTTTGACCGGCTCCCCCATATCCAGGACAAATATTTCCCCGCCATGCGCATAGGCGCCTGCCTGCAGAACCAGTGAGACCGCCTCGGGAATGGTCATGAAATATCGTATGATATCCGGATGAGTCACGGTAACGGGTCCCCCGTTCGCGATCTGCTTTTCAAACAGCGGGATCACGCTGCCGTTGCTTCCGAGCACATTGCCGAACCGCACGGCTACGAACTTTGTCTCCGATTTTTTGTTAAACATCTGCACGATCATCTCACAGACGCGCTTGGAGGCGCCCATGATGTTGGTCGGATTGACCGCCTTGTCCGTCGAGATCATCACGAACTTCCTTACATTCCAGCGGTCCGCCTGAATCACCAGATTGTATGTACCCAAAACGTTGTTCTTGATGGCCTCCCGGGGACTGTCCTCCATCAGCGGGACATGCTTATGGGCTGCCGCATGGTAGACCAGTTCCGGACGATATTCCCGGAAAATAGCTTCCATGCGCCCTGTATCCCTGATTGAACCGATCAGCACGGTCAGATTCAGATCCGGATAATCGTGCATGAGTTCCCGCTGGATTTCGTAAGCGTTATTTTCATAGATATCCAGAATAATGAGCTGCCGCGGATTGTGTCCCGCGATCTGACGGCAGAGCTCACTGCCGATGGATCCGCCGCCTCCGGTGACCAGAATCACTTTGCCGGATACATATCCCATGATTTCCTCCAGATTGACGGATATCTCATCCCGCCCCAGCAGATCCGCAATGCGGACCGGCCGAAGCTTACTGAAGCTCATCTCCTCATTCACGAACTGATACGTACCCGGAACAACCAGAATCTTGCATGTAGTCTCACTGCACAGGTTCAGGATTTTTTCAGTTCCCGGGGATTCGCGGACGGAATCGCCACCAGAATCTGCTGGATACGGAAACACTGGACGTATTTCTGTATCTGTGTCCTGTCTCCCACGACACGGACGCCGTTGATGAAGCGGTTCCATTTGGCACTGTCGTCGTCGATTACGCAGCAGACCTTTTTATTCAGAAAACTGCTGTTGTGTATCTCCCGGATCAGATTGCGGCCAGCCTCTCCCGCGCCGATGATCATGACTCTGTCTTTGCTTTTTATATCTGTTTTACTCTGATGCCGCCTTCTGCGAAGCAGCCGGTAACAGCCTCTTGTAAATAAAACGAGCACCAGCAGATACATGGACGAAATCGCGTAAAAGCTTCTGGGCAGATGCCGCCCCATGGCCGTCACGATCGCGACTTCCACGCAGCCGTACAGCAGACATGCGCCCACGGCAAAGCAGATTTCTTCAAACCCCGCGTATTCCCATAGGCTGCTGTAGATCCGGAAACCGGAAAATATCACCACTGCCGCCACGATAAAAGGAATCTCACACCGGTTCAGGTTTTCCAGAAAGGTTTCATCTATAAATGCGATTGTAAATTCAAAGCGTGTCATCAGAGCCCCGTAGGTAGCCAGAATCACGCTGATAATATCCACGATGACCAGCACCGTCCTCCGCTGCCAGATAACGGGATCCTTTTTTGCATGCTTATTCAAGGCATCTGTTCTCCCCGGGCGTCATGCTTCGGCATTGCCGCCCTTTTTCTTTCCGTCATCATTCTTCTCACCATAGCCGTATCTGCCATAGCCGTACTTTCCGTAGCCATAGCCATAACCGTATCTGCCGTAGCCGTATTTTCCGTAGCCATAGCCATAACCATAGCCATAGCCGTAACCGTAGCCGGTAATCCCGACTTCCGTCTCGTTGAGAACATATCCGAGAAGCGGTTTCCCGGTGGCGGAGATGGCCTCCACACCCGCCAGAATACGGTCGATCCGCATATAATCCTGTTTGACGACCATCACGATACTGTCAGTTTTGCGCGCCAGCAGCGCCGCGTCCGACAGAAGTCCGCAGGGCGGGGAATCAACGATGACATAATCAGCAACCTGCGTCAGTGTCTTTAATACAACATCCATGCGGTCGCTGCCGAGCAGCCGCGCGGGTGAAACAGTCGTTCCCATTCCCGCGAGAACAAATAATCCTTCGTTATACGGTTTCAGCGCCTCCGCGATCTTCGTGTCCCCGGACAGGACATCCTTCAGCCCCTTTTGGGGCGGTTCCATTCCGAGAGCCTCCGCCACGGACGGGCGGCGCAGATCCGCGTCGACAAGCACCACCTTCAATCCGCGCTTTTCCAGAGACAGCGCCAGATTTACGGCAATCGTTGTTTTCCCCTCGCCTTCGGATGTGCCGGTTACAAGCACGCTGTGCGCACCCGCTTCTTCACAGTTTTTCACCACACGCGTCCGAATGGTCCGGAAATTCTCCCGTACCACGCCGGTTCTGTCCTGCTGATCGAGAAGAACCATCTGTTTTTTTCCGGAACGTTTTTTGCTTTTTATCTTCGGCACTTTACCAAGGCATTCCAAACTCGCGTATTTTTCCAGATCGCCTTCCCGGCGCACCGTGTTGCGTGAGAGTGCGTAGATGAGAATCACCAGCAGAAAAACAACCAGGCCGCCGGCCGCTCCTCTTTTCACACTTGAACTGTAATTCGATGCGTTATAAGGCGATCCAGGCACGCCGCTCTCATCAATGACAGTAAATTCTATACTGCCCACGATGTAGGACGCCGCCTGGGGATAATTCGCAATCACAGACTGCAACACATCATAAGCCGACTGTGCATCGGAGGATGTGACATTGATCGTAAAGATAGCGATGGATGTGTCTTCCGGAATTTCCACGGAAATGGTTCCCGGGATTTCGCTCACCCCCAGATCTGCTTTTACAAGATCCTTCAATGTCCCGCTTTCAAGAATGGCTTCAAATGATTCCTGCAGCTGCTCCGCCGTCGTGACATTGTAATAATTGGCCAGGCTGTTATCTGACCCCGCCGTACTGACGACAAATGAAGTATATGCCTTGTAGGACGGGGAATAGGTAAGCCGGGTATACGCATACAGTATGGCGGCTCCTGCGATAACCATCGGAAAAAGAAGCCAGAAATATTTTTTCAGTCCCTTCCAGAAGCTGTCCAGTACCGTAGTAAAATACAGGAGCCCCGGATCTGATGTTGATTTATCACGCTCGTTTTCCATAACGTCCCCCGTAACCGTAACGACTTCTATATCCGCTTCCCTGAACGGACATCGGGTTCCCTGCTGTTTCATTTAAAATGCATCCGAGAACTTTTCCGTTTGTATTATTCAGGGCATCAACGGCATCGTTGATGTCTGTCGTCAGCACCATATCTCTTTTCACCACAAGAACGGTGGCGTCGCTCATCTGCGCCAGTTCCTCCGTCTCCGCGACCATGGCCATCGGGGAGGCATCTATGATGACATAGTCCATTTTTTCCCTGCAGAAATCCAGAAGTCTTCTGAAAACAACATTATCACTGATATTCTCAATACCGCTGCTTGATGTTGCATTAAACACTGTATACAGACCGCTGCTTCTCACCCTTGAAATCACCTTATTCAGATTTTCACCGGTTTTCAGCACCTGCGGCACGTTCTGCAATTGATCCTTCGGTGTCTCAAATATTTTAAATTGATCGGGTTTTGGGAATTCACAGGCAATCACCA
>JAJQFQ010000218.1 GCA_021201035.1 Clostridiales bacterium | reverse complement strand
GTCTGCTGGATTCCGGCTTAAAGGATAAAAAATATGTGTCGGCGAAGGGCAAGCATGTGGTTATCATCGGCGGCGGCGACACCGGAAATGACTGTGTGGGCACTTCTATCCGCCACGGGGCGAAGAGTGTGACGCAGCTGGAGATGATGCCGAAGGCGCCGGATGAGCGTGCTGAGAACAACCCCTGGCCGGAGTGGCCGAAGGTCTGCAAGACCGACTACGGCCAGGAGGAAGCTATTGCGATGTTCGGACATGACCCGCGGATCTATACCACGACGGTCAAAGAGTTTCTGAAAGATAAAAACGGGAACTTAAAGGGCATCATCACGGTGAAGCTGGAGAGTAAAAAGGATGAGAAGACCGGGCGCTTCATGATGGTTCCCGTGGAAGGGACAGAGAAGAGACTGGATGCGGATCTTGTTCTCATCGCGGCCGGATTCCTGGGCACGGAGAGTTATATCGCGGATGATTTCGGCGTGAAGCTGAATGCCCGGACGAATGTGGATACAGAGCAGGGGTCTTATAAGACGAATGTGAAAAAAGTATTCACGGCGGGCGATATGCACCGCGGCCAGTCCCTGGTTGTGTGGACAATCCGCGAGGGCCGCGAGGCGGCGAAAGAGGTAGATGAGGCGCTGATGGGATACAGTTATCTTTCGGTGCAGTAACTGCAGAATATGTTTGTATGAAAGCAGCGCATCGTGGTGTAAAGCAATGAATGTTTGCTGCAGAAACAGAAAACAGGCGGTCGGGAAACGGATGCGTTTTCCGGCCGCTTTCTGCCTTGCGGAAATTTCAAAAGGACGGTAAAGCAGAGGTAAAATGGAGAGGATACTCTTTACAAGAAATCATTTTTGTGTTCTAATGAGCGAAGACAATGAGCTGTGCAGAACTGAGATGCGAAGGCTTTTAGCCGGGCACGGCAAGGTTTGCGAAACAAGGAACACAAGGAGATAGAGCCATGATTGATTTACTGGATTCCCATACACACACAATTGCCAGCGGTCATGCCTACAGCACCATGAACGACATGATCGCGGCGGCGCAGAAGAAGGGCCTGTCGATTCTTGCTCTGACCGAGCACGCACCGGATATGCCGGGTACCTGTTATGACGGTTATTTTTATAATCTGAAGATTCTTCCGCGAAAACGGGGAGATTTATGGACGTTGTTTGGCGTGGAACTGAATATTCTGAACCGGAACGGAGATGTAGATCTGGAGGAGGATTTGTATAAAACGCTGGATGTGACGATTGCCAGCATTCATCCGCCCACATATCATGAGGCAGATCCGGATGCCCATCTGGAGGCCTATCTGAATGTGATGAAATGTCCGTATATCAATATTATTGGACATCCGGATGACGGACGTTATCCGGTAGATTATAAGCGGCTGGTGGAAGCGGCGGCGGAGCATCATAAGCTGCTGGAGGTCAACAGCAGTTCGCTTGCGCCGACCACCTTTCGGCAGAATGCCTGTGAAAACTACAAAGAGATGCTTTCCTGGTGCCGGAAATATGACTGTCCGGTGATTGTGAATTCCGATGCTCACGCAGATTGTCTCGTGGGAGATCACAGGCGGGCGTGGGATCTGCTTTGGGATACGGAGTTTCCGGCGGAACTGGTTGTCAATTCAGATCCGGAGATGTATTTTTCCTATATTAATTTCGATCCGTCAGGGTTCTGCGGATAAGATTGTATTTTCATTTTGCATGAATGTAGCTTTTCATGGATGCCGGTGCGCTGCATTAGCAGAGCATGGAATTTTGGATAAAAGACGAGGATGAAAAAGGATGGCACTTATATTTTTTGACATAGACGGTACGCTCTGGGATCGGGCAAATATCATTCCGGGCAGTACGAAGACGGCGCTGCGCCTGTTGAAGGAGAACGGGCATGAGATTTTTCTGTGCAGCGGACGGACGCGCGTATTTATTCAGAATGAAGAATTACTCGCTCAGGGATTTGACGGGATGTTATGTGGATGCGGCACCGATATCCGGTATCGCGGACAGGATATTCTGTATAAGAAACTGGAACGTGATCTGCTGATCCGGTCGATGCGGATGTTTTATGATTACGACATGCCTGTGGTGATGGAGGGGCGTGATAAGCTTTATATGGATGCGGACATGATCGGCAGAGATGAATACGGACGGTGGCTGCTGGAGTCCATGAAAGATGATACGCTTCCGATCCGCGGAAATGAGAATATCTGGGAAGCGAGCAAATTCAGTGTTCTGATCGAAGGGAAGAAGTATCATGAGGTCATAGAAGCGCTGGACGACGAGTATGATTTTCTGGTACACGGCGCTTTTGTGATGGAAGCTGTGCCGAAAGGATTTTCAAAGGCGACCGGTATCGCGGGTGTATGTGAGCTGCTGGGTGCTGACCGGTCAGAGACCTGGGCATTTGGTGACAGTGCCAATGATCTGGAAATGCTCGATTATGTCAATACCGGCATTGTGATGGGAAACGGAAGTGATGCGGCGAAAGCACATGCGGATTATGTGACGGATGATATTCATGCGGACGGTATATATAATGCCTGCAGACATTTTTCGTTGATCTGAGCCGAATACGTCCAGATCCATTTCATAATAAACTTCCATGCGCTGCTGACGCAGCGCGCCAACATCTATGAAAGCCGATTGCTCCGCTCTGCGAGCAGCTTTGCATAAGTTCGATTACGAAAATCAAAGATTTTCTATCTCACTTATCCCGCAATCGCCGCCTGTACTGCTATGCATAAGCTCTCACTAAATTCGCATTTCATGCTCATTAAGGGAGAGCATTATCACAATCCGGGCTACCGCCCTGCTTGTTCGTACCGGCTTGGTCGTCGAATATCCAGTCATCTGGTCATGCAAGCACAAGGTGAATTGCCGCACAGCGGCAAGAGAAGGTGGCCTGGGCCATGCCCATCTGTCTGTCTATTCACGACACTTTCATAGTAAAAAAGTTGAAAAATGAGAATAAAAGAGATAAAAAGAGTATGGATTAGTATTATTCATAAAATACAGTGATTCACAGGAATTCATTCGGTTGCAATTCAAACCTGAAATCACTATTATAATGCCTAACGATTAGCACTCAAAACAAATGAGTGCTAACAAAACCAAAATGAGAATAAAACAGGAGGATTCATCATGAAATTAGTACCTTTATGTGACAGAGTTGTATTAAAGCAGTTAGAAGCAGAAGAGACGACCAAATCAGGTATTATTTTGACCAGCTCCTCACAGGAGAAGCCGCAGGAGGCAGAGGTGATCGCAGTCGGACCCGGCGGACTGGTAGACGGAAAACAGGTAGAGATGCTTGTAAAAGCAGGAGATAAGGTGATTTACTCCAAGTACGCAGGCAACGAGGTAAAACTGGACGGCGAGGAATATATCATTGTGAAACAGGATGATATTCTTGCAATTGTAGAGTAAGCCGTGCGTATATCAGAATAAACAGACATGACTGCCGGCGCAGTCATCATCATAGATTATAATGAAGGAGGATTTTCATTATGGCAAAGGAAATTAAATACGGAACAGAAGCCAGAAAAGCTTTAGAGGCAGGCGTTGATCAGCTTGCAGATACAGTCAGAGTTACACTCGGACCGAAAGGAAGAAACGTTGTACTGGATAAGACTTACGGCACACCGCTGATCACAAACGACGGTGTTACGATTGCTAAGGATATCGAGTTGGAGGATGCTTTTGAGAATATGGGCGCACAGCTCGTGAAAGAGGCTGCTACCAAGACGAATGATGTGGCCGGTGATGGAACTACGACAGCGACCGTTCTGGCACAGGCTATGATCAAAGAGGGTATGAAGAATCTCGAAGCCGGCGCAAATCCGATCATTATGAGACGCGGTATGAAAAAAGCAACGGATGTCGCAGTAGACGCGATCGCTTCCATGAGCCAGAAGGTGAACGGAAAAGATCATATTGCAAAGGTTGCTGCGATCTCTGCAGGCGATGAGACCGTCGGCGCCATGGTAGCGGATGCGATGGAGAAGGTGACCGGCGACGGTGTTATCACGATTGAAGAGTCCAAGACCATGCAGACTGAGCTGGATCTCGTTGAAGGTATGCAGTTTGACCGCGGTTATATTTCCGCTTATATGGCGACTGATATGGATAAGATGGAGGCAAATCTCGAGGAGCCGTACATCCTGACTACTGATAAGAAGATCAGCAACATTCAGGAGATCCTTCCGCTTTTGGAGCAGATCGTGCAGGCAGGCAAGAAGCTTCTCATCATTGCTGAGGATGTTGAGGGTGAGGCTCTTACCACACTGATCGTAAACAAACTGCGCGGCACCTTTACAGTTGCGGCTGTTAAGGCTCCGGGTTATGGCGACAGAAGAAAAGAGATGCTTCAGGATATCGCGATTCTGACCGGCGGTCAGGTGATTTCCGAGGAAGTCGGACTGGAACTGAAAGAGGCGACCATTGAGATGCTCGGCCGTGCGAAATCCGTGAAGGTTCAGAAGGAGAATACGATTATCGTTGACGGTGAGGGTGATCCGGCTGCTATTCAGGCCAGAATTGCTCAGATCCGTTCCGAGATTGAGAATACAACGTCAGACTTCGACCGCGAGAAGCTTCAGGAGAGACTGGCGAAGCTGGCCGGCGGCGTAGCGGTAATCCGTGTCGGTGCGGCTACAGAGGCTGAGATGAAAGAGAGCAAGCTCCGTATGGAGGATGCGCTTGCTGCGACGAAGGCAGCTGTGGAAGAGGGAATCATCGCGGGCGGCGGTTCTGCTTATATCCACGCTTCCAAGGAGGTTGAGAAACTGGCCGAGACACTGGAAGGCGACGAGAAGACAGGAGCAAAGGTTATCCTGAAGGCTCTGGAGGCTCCTCTCTACTATATCTCCGCAAACGCAGGTTTGGAAGGTGCTGTTATTATCAATAAAGTTCGCGAGGCAGAGCCGGGGATTGGTTTTGACGCGGCAAAAGAGGCCTATGTAGATATGGTTGCCGACGGAATCCTCGATCCCGTAAAAGTAACCAGAAGTGCCTTGCAGAATGCTACCAGCGTAGCATCCACACTGCTCACAACAGAGTCTGTTGTAGCAGAGATCAAGACAGATGCTCCCGATATGTCCGCCGCAGGCGCCCAGGGCATGGGGATGATGTAAGCGCTAAAAAGCTACGGCGCGCGTAAAGAAAGACAGAGTTCGACAGCGGAAATTTATTTCCGGCTGGCGGACTCTGTCTTTCTTTGAACGGATGGCGTAGCCATA
Source organism: Clostridiales bacterium (assembly GCA_021201035.1). Taxonomy (GTDB): domain Bacteria; phylum Bacillota; class Clostridia; order Lachnospirales; family Lachnospiraceae; genus Eubacterium_I. The sequence goes on along the minus strand of JAJQFQ010000218.1, from coordinate 2,159 downwards.
CGTATACGAGCGGCACGAAGTGCTGCGAGTGAGCGCGCCGCAGCGTCGAGAAGGGGAGCGATTCATCAGCGGAAATTTATTTCCGGCTGACGGACTCTGTCTTTCTTTGAACGGATGGCGCAGCCATACGTATACGAGCGGCACGAAGTGCTGCGAGTGAGCGCGCCGCAGCGTCGAGAAGGGGAGCGATTCATCAGCGGAAATTTATTTCCGGCTGACGGACTCTGTCTTTCTTTGAACGGATGGCGCAGCCATACGTATACGAGCGGCACGAAGTGCTGCGAGTGAGCGCGCCGGAAATCCCCTCTTTTTTTCCCTCTTTCTTTATGTTATGATTTAAGAAATGTAAAACCAGTCAATCAATGAAAGGATTTTCTCATGAAACGAAACAACTGTGGAAAAAAGACAGTGGGAGTATTTCTGGCTGCATCGCTTGTTTTCTGCTCAGCTTTTCCGAATCCGGCAGCAGGTTCGGACATCCTGACCGGTCAGATACAGGCTTTCGCGGCTGATCTTGAGTTATCAGAGAGCGATTTGGGGTATGCGGAAGGTGAAATTCTGATTGTCTATCAGGATGACATTTCTGAAAAGCAGATTGAGGATGCGGTAGAAAATCAGGATGGAGAGCTCGTGGAGACCGTTGCGGATCTGGAAGAAGAGACGGTTGCTCTTGTTTCCATATCGGATGATATGACGGTAGAAGAGGCTGTAGAGGTATACAGCTCTGATCCGGCAGTTGTATATGCGGAGCCGAATTACCTGATGCAGATTTATGATGAAGAGGATACGACAGATTCCGAGAGCACTTCCGATCAGTGGTATCTGGATTATGTTTCGGCTCAGGAAGCATGGGAACTTCTGGACGATGTGAGCGGTGAGTCCGTGCGGGTGGCTCTCATTGATACGGGAGCAGACATCAGTCATGAAGAGCTTGCGAATGTGATCAATACCGATCTGAGTGTAGAGCTTGTAAGGTCGGAACGGGGACCGGGGAATTATGTTTATTCTACAAGATCACTTCTGGGCGACGGATATCTGAACGGAACCAGTCAGAAGAACAGTTCCACGACACACGGGACCCATCTGGCCGGTATCATTGCGGCGGAAGCCGGTAATGGCACAGGCATTCAGGGAACGGCCAGCGGAGGTACTACGGCAAACAGCAACCGGCTGGTGGATCTTGTCGTGATCGACGCATTTACGATGCTGGACAGCTCGGGGGAGGATACCGCTTCGGTATCAGATGTTTTATATGCCATGCAGTACGCGGCGGACAACGGATGCCGTGTGATCAATCTGAGTATGGGATCAGAGAGCGAGAGTGAGACGCTGGAAGCCATGTGTGCCAGTTTGTATGAAGCAGGGATTGTCATAGTCTGCGCGGCGGGAAACAGCAGCAGTTCAGCCGCGACGTATCCGTCTGATTATACGACTACGATCAGTGTGATTAATATCAATTCCGACGGACAGAAAAGCAGTTCATCCAGCTATGGAACCGCAAAGGATCTTTCGGCTCCGGGAACGAATATTTACAGCACGCTCAACGGAGGCGGATATGGTTCTATGACAGGGACGTCCATGGCGGCGCCGATCGTCACGTCGGCTGTGGCCATGTTGCTGTATGCGGATTCGGACCTGACGCCTGCCGATGTCAAAACGATTCTCTGTGAGACCGCGACAGACCTGATGGATGCGGGAAAGGATGCCGAAACCGGATACGGAGCGGTAAATATCCTTGACGCGGTGGAAGCCGTGTTGGATCAGTCATGGGAATCATATACATCAGATGAGACCGGTGATGAAGCAGATTCATCAGGATCGACGGATTCTTCTGCCAGAACCGGCGATTCAGATGAAGAATTGTTGTCCGCAGCGGATACATTGGTTGTGCGCCGCGGCAATACCTATTATTTTAAGTATTCTCTGACATCCGGGGATGCAGATCTTGTTCTGAGCTATGGGAAAGCTTCGGATGAGGTGTATGTCGGCGACTGGGACGGTGATGGTACAGATACCCTGTGCGTGCGCCGCGGGAATGTCTACTATTTTAAAAATTCACTGACCGGAGGGAATGCGGATGTGGTGATTGCCTATGGAAAGTCTTCGGATGAGGTGTATGTCGGCGACTGGGACGGCGACGGTAAGGATACCCTGTGCGT
>JAJQFQ010000204.1 GCA_021201035.1 Clostridiales bacterium | reverse complement strand
GTGACGGCCACAATGCCGCTGCGGTCTTTTTCCAGCAGATCAAAGGCTTTCACCGTAACCAGCAACGCCAGCGTGGAGTCCAGACCGCCGGAAATGCCGACTACCGCCGCCCGGCTGCCGGTATGCTCCAGACGTTTTTTTAATCCCATTGCCTGAATCATGAAAATCTCCTCGCAGCGTTTCTCGCGTTCCGCCTTCTTCCCCGGCACAAAAGGAGCCGGATTCACAAAGCGGGTCAGCTCCGTGCGGCGCTCATGCAGGGTAAACTCCGCCGCCAGATATACGGTATCCGTCGTCCCATAGGTGGACATCCGCCGCCGCTCTTCCTTCAGCCGCTGTATATCAATTTCACTGTAAATGCATTCGTTAACGAACCGCTCGGCCTCCGCCAGAACAGCTCCGTTCTCCGCGATCAGATTGTGGCCCGAATACACCACATCCTGCGTAGACTCCCCGTCCCCGGCGCTGGCATAAACATAGCCGCAGACTAAGCGCGCGGACTGTCCGCCGACCAGATTCCGGCGATAGACATCCTTTCCGGTTGTCTCATCGCTGGCAGAGAGATTCACGATCAGGGTCGCGCCGGCTATGGCATGACCGATACTGGGCGGATTCGGCGCCCAGAGATCCTCACAGATCTCCACGCCGATTTTCAGATCAGGCATCTGCCGGCAGCCAAATAAAATCTGCGTCCCCATCGGGACAATGTGGTCATCGTCCAGACGAACAGGAACCGGTTCCCGCGGTCCGCTTACAAAATAACGCCTCTCGTAAAACTCATTATAATTCGGAATATGAGTCTTCGGGATCAGGCCGAGAATACTGCCGCCGCAGATGACCGCAGCTACATTATACAGCTTTCCGTTGTACTCCAACGGAAGACCCACGAAGATAATTCCGTCCGTTTTTTCCGTAAAAGAAGCAATATCAATCAGCGCCTCCTTTGCCTCGGAAAGCAGAAGCTCCTGATAAAACAGGTCGCCGCAGGTATAACCGGTTATGCAAAGCTCCGGAAAAACCATCACCTGAGCGCCCGTCTCCTTCGCTGTTTGAATCAATTCACAGATTCTGTCTTTATTATATTTCGGATCCGCCACCCGCACCTTCGGTGTGAGAGCAGCCACCTTGATAAACCCATGCTTCATATGATATCTACCTCGTATATTTTTCAGTTTTATTATTTCAGAACACACGATTTGTCATATCCATGTCAAAACAGATTCCTGTTTTGCCCGGCAGTTCCTTATAACTGCGGCTGTGCCCCCGCCAGACATTCTTTAATCTCATTGATTTCAAAAGTATATGCACTGCTGCACATATCGCATTTGATTTCCACCGGCTCACCGTCATCAATCATCTCCTGCAGATCCTTGCTGCCGAGGCTGATGAGCATTTTCCGGATACGGCCGCGGGAGCAATTACACTGAAAAGAAGCGGGAATCTTTTCCGTGATGTCCAGACCGAAATCTCCCAATATATACTCCAGCATACTCTCCGGTGTATGTCCCTGCTCCAGCAGTTCTGTCACCGATGAGATATCGGCAATCTTTTTCTCCAGCGCGTCAATCACATTCTCCTCCGTAAACGGAAGAAGCTGAATGATAAATCCGCCCGCCTGCCGGACGGTATTGTCCTTATTCATCAGCACGCCGAGCCCCACCGAAGACGGCACCTGTTCCGAAGCCGCAAAATAATATGTCAGATCCTCCGCGATCTCACCGGTCTGTAAAACAGTCTGCCCTACATAGGGTTCCTTCATACCCAGATCCTTAATCACATTCAGAATACCAGGGCCCACCGCACTTCCGACGTCCAGTTTGCTGTTTTTCGGCGGAAGCATCACATCCGGAACCTGCGCATAACCGCGGACATGTCCGTGAGAATCCGCCGTCACCGTCAGGCCGCCAATCGGACCGCCGGATTTTATCTGCACTGTCAGCAGATCGCGATCTCCTTTCATCATAGCGCCCATCATGGCAGCGCCGGAAAGCAGCCGCCCCAACGCCGCCGTTACGACCGGACTCGTTTTATGCCGTACCCGGGCTTCCTCCGCAATTCCTTTGGAAGTAATCGCAAAGGCGCGGATCGCGCTGTTTGCCGCCGTTGCCCTTATGATATAATCCTGACTCATATTATCTCTCCCGTATATCCTTTTGTATTCTGATATCCTCAGACATTTCGTCACATCAAATCACTTCTTGTTATTTTCCCTGCTCCTGCGCCACGAAATACACCCGCTCGCAATCCTGCGCGGGCGCCTCTCTGCCGCCCTCACCGTACACAGCCAGCAGCTTCAGTCCCGCGCGCTGAATCAGCCTTTTCACAACGTCAATCTCATAGGCGCGCTGATAATGAAACTCCTCAAAGCGTTCATAAAGTCCGCCTTCCGTCCGCACAAAAAAATTCAGCGCATATTCGTTAATACCGCTCTCTTCGTCAAACCAGTTCTCCCATGTAAAACACTCATGCTCCCGATTGTCGCAGATCACCGTCTCACCAAGCACTTCTCTGTATTTATAAACCGTGTTCATGTCAAAAATAAAAATTCCCTGCGGGTCAAGATAGTTATTGACCAGAGAAAACACGTGCGCCAGTTCGTCCGCCTCCAGAATATAATTCAGCGAGTCGCAAAGACAGACCACCGCCCGCACTGTACCGAAAAGCTCAAATTCGCGCATATCCTGCTGAAGATAGAGGATACCCTCATCATCATGCGTGCGCGCCGTCTCAAGCATTTCACCGGACACATCCACCCCGATCATGTCATAGCCCCGGTATTTCAGCAGCCGGGTCATCGCGCCGGTTCCGCAGGCCAGATCCAGCACCAGACCGTCCCGGATGCCATGTTCAGACAAAATACCGCCGATATAATCACACCAGTCCTCATAGGGGACATCATCCATGAATGTATCGTAAACCTCCGCAAATCTGCCGTATGCTTCCATCCGTACCCTCTTTTCCGTCATGTCGGTCCATCCGTCTGTCTGCCTGTGAAATAAAAACCATCATGGCATATCTTTTCTCAGTTTCCGAAGCTGCTGAACAGGTTTTTAAAAAACTGAATGATCTTCGCAAAAAAACCGCTCGCTTCCTCCGCCAGCTCATCCGTATCAATGGAACTCAGGTCAAACCCCATATTCTGCAATTTTTCATATACGCTCTGCGCCTGCTTCGCGATATTATCCCAGTCCAGATCCAGTCCCTGCAGCTTTTTCAGCAGCTCCTTCAGCTGTTGAATCTCCTCGTCCGTCAGCGTCACCTCAAACTCATCCGCCGCATCCTGAATTGTCTCCTCCAGTTCCTCATCCGTCATATTTTCCGAATCGGCGACCTGTTCTTTCAGGTAGGCGACCATTCCCTCCACCTCATCCGTAGTACCGGTGGACTCCTCAATGGCTCCGGTAATCACAATTTCATTGATCGCACCGTCGATCACATCCTCATCGATCTCCTCACCGGTCATCACGGAATAAGCCTCAATTGCCCCGATCAGCGCGGCCGTTCCTGAAATTGCGAACGGTCCGGCCACGATCACTTCTGCATCCTCCACACCGGCCGTCGCCAACGCATTCTCATACATACCGGCCGTACAATAAGTGATGTTCTTCGTCGTCACTGTAATACCGCTGCCCGCCTCAGCTTCCATTACTACAACAGAAGACAGTGCGCGGGTACCGATCGTATCGGAAGAAATATAGGAATCCAGGTATTCATGCTCCTGATCATTGGTGACTGTAACCACATCATAATTATCCAGATCCGCTTCCGCCACGCCGAGCAGACTCAGCACGGTCGCGCGCTCATCGGAACTTAAATCAGCGCCGAGCGCAATATACGGTTTGTCGTCCTCATCCACCGTGACTTCCTCTTCGGCCGTTGTCTCCGCATCCGTATCCGCATCTGATGCATAGGCACTCATGCAGAATCCGAGGCTCAGGGTTCCGGTCAGAACCAGTGCCGTTATTTTCTTTAAAAGTCGAATTTTCATCGCGACGCTCCTTTCCCACGGGAAACATTCTTTTCTTCCCGCCATATCAGAATACAGCAGCTCAAGTTACCATATATTTCTAATACCTTATCACATTTTCCTTCAAATGATAACCTCTAATTCAAAATCTCCTTATACTTCAGGCGCAAAACCCGCTAATCTTCAACTGAATCCTCGGATGCGTATAATAAGTATCTATTTCCGGATAATACAGAAAATGCAGTGACACATGGTGAACGCACCGGCCGCTTACCGTATCTTCCGCTGCCATTCTGCCGTATTTCTCCTCCAACGTTTCCTTCAAAACATCAACATCCCCGAAATACACGGCGTCCATCCTCGTTCCCTGTCCGCTTTTCAGCTTCATACGGATCACACGCCCCTCACGGCCAAATACTTTCAGACTTTCAATCTCCAGATTCCGGTCCGCGAACACCGGTTTCTCATTTCCTTTTCCGAACGGTTCCAGCAGTTCCAGCTGCCGTATCAGATCTTCATAAAGATAATCTATGGGCATGGGAACATCGATTGTCACCTTCGGAATAAGATCCGATTCGCTCAGAGAAGTTCTCTCATTCAATGCAGTTCTCAGCAAATCAATGTTTTTTTCCTCAACGGAAAATCCCGCCGCCATCGGGTGCCCGCCGAATTTCAAAAATAACTCCCGGCATTTACACATTTCTTCGTACATGGAATAACCGTCGATGGAACGCCCTGAGCCCTTACAGGCCTTCTCACCTCTGGTAATCACAAAAACCGGCCGGTAATACATTTCCCGGATTCTCCCCGCCACAATCCCCGCAAGGCTCTCATGACAGTCCGGCAAAAAAACAACGATGACGCTGTTCTTCCCGTAATCCCGCTCCTCAATGACCTGTTCCGCCTGACGTACGGCCTGCGCTGTCATCAGTTTCCGGCTTTCGTTCAGTTCCGCAATCTCCTGTGCCATGACCGCTGCCCTGGCAGCATCTTCACACAAAAGCAGACTGAGTGACAGCCGTGCCGTCTCCAGACGTCCGCTGGCATTCAGGCAGGGACCCAGAACAAATCCGATATGATACGCTTTCAGCTTCGCGGCATCCAGATTCTTCTGTAAAATCAGGGCGCGCATACCTTTATTCTGTGTCTTTCGCAGCCTGTCCAGGCCGAGTTTCACCAGGATACGGTTCTCCCCCTGCAGATCCATCACATCCCCCACTGTGGCAAATCCGGCATTTTCCAGAAACACATCCGCCTCAGAAACAGAAATCCCTGCCTGCTCATAAAGTATCTGCACCAGCTTAAATGCTACCGCCGCGCCGCACAGGCCGGAAAACGGATAAGCGCAGTCCCGCTGCTTCGGATTCACAATGGCGTCCGCTTCGGGAAGCATCTCCCGCCGCTGACCATCCGCTTCCTCATACGGGATCTCATGGTGATCTGTCACAATCACGGTCATGCCCAGCACCTTTGCCGTATGGATCTGATCAATCGCGGAGATTCCGTTATCACAGGTCAGGATCGTATCAATGCCTTCCTCCGAAGCCCTCGTAACCAGATGTTCATTTAACCCGTAGCCGTCCAGAACACGATCCGGAATCACGGTATCCACATCCGCGCCCAGCCGGTGCAGCGCTTTCAGCAATATGTAAGTGGCCTGAATACCGTCAATATCATAATCCCCGATAATCCGGATTTTTTCCCCGGATCGAATTTTTTCCGATATGATCTGCGCCGCCCGATCCGCGTCTTTCAGCAAATGCGGGTCATGGAGATCATCCTCTGTTCCGCGAAGATAAAGCTCCATCTCGGAAATATCGGTCATTCCGCGGTTCCTCATCAGACGTGCAATAACCGGATCGATACCGAAATGTGCGCCGATTCCATTAAAATCCGCTTTCTTTGCGGACACCACCCATTTTTCTTTCATATTCTTCTGTGCCCTTTCATGATCCGGAACAGCATAATACAAAATACCGCAGCACACCAAGATTCAGGAAAGGCGACTGCGAAACAAAAATGCTCGCAATCGCCCTCCTCATGACCGGTTCATTATTCTTGTCTGCTGCCGCCTACTCCTCAGATGTATCCGACTCCGCTACCGTAACCCCGGCTGCTTCCATCACAGCATTCAGCGCGCGGTTCTCCGCATAGCCGAGCTGTACATACGCCTCTCCGCCGTAGGCCTCGTAGAATGCATCCTCATCGTCATATCCGTAATAGGACACATAGCTCTCCACAAACTCTGCCAGATCCTCCGTAGAAATGGAAATATCCTGATCCGCCACGATTGCCTCCAGAATCAGTTCCTGAACCAACTGCTCCTCAAGTGTCTCGGAAACATAATCATAAAACTCATCCTCATCGTCGTATCCGTAGTAGCTGGAAATATAATCCGCATACTCCATATCGTAATCCTCGGCATAAGCCTGAATATCCGCGATCGTTGACTCAATCCGTTCATCCAGCAAACCGTCCGGCAATGTCACGGAGCATCCCTCTTCAAGCTGTGTCATCACCTCCGTCTGAATTTCAGACTCTTTGCTGCTCTCATAAGAACTCTCCAGACTGGATGTGATATCCTCAATCAGATCATCTACCGTGGAAAAACCGTAGTCGCTGAAGGTGCTCGCCACATAATCATCCGTCATCTCATCATATGTAAGCGTCTGCTCCTCTACAATGCTGTTCACCGTCACCGTAAAAACAACAGCCTGTCCGGCCAGATCCTCCGACGAGTAATCATCCGGGAAAGTAAGATTCAGTTCCACCGTACTGCCGACCTCCGCGCCGATCAGACCGTCTTCAAATCCGTCGATAAAGGTATCTGAACCGATGGTCAGCTGATATCCTTCCGCAGAACCGCCGTCAAACTCTTCTCCGTCCATCGTGCCGACATAGTCGATATCGACGATATCGCCATCCTCAACGGTCGTCTTATCCAGTTCTACGTACATCGGATAATACGCGAGGACATAGGATTCTATATACTCCTGCACATCCTCGTCTGTCACCTCATAATCAGAGCTGATCTCCACGGAAAGATTCATATAATCGTCCATCAATGTCACATAATCTGTCACATCATAATCCGTAGCTGCCAGAACCGTCGCCGCCGTGATCACTTCTCCTTCGGACTCTGCCGACGCGCTGTCGGCCGTCTCATCTGAGCCGCAGCCGCCCAGTACCGCTGCTCCAGCCATGGCACAAACTAAAAGTGCCGCTATTTTTTTCTTCATCGTTTACAATCCTTTCTGAGTCATAATAAAATAACTGCTCTCTACCATAACACATTTTCCGAAAAAAGAAAAGAGATTCTTCTTGTAATTTTATATATTAAATGCTAGAATATAGCAGATTGATTTTAAAATTGTCTGCAAAAGACAGAAATCAGCCGCAAAGGCAGTTACCCGGGAGATTCCGGGCCTACATCATATAACACAGG
>JAJQFQ010000072.1 GCA_021201035.1 Clostridiales bacterium | reverse complement strand
GACTTATTTCCACCGGGAGTTGAGAGAGTGGAATTTAAAATTTCATTTTTCGGTTGCCGAATTCCCTATTTTTTAGGTTGCCGAATTCCCGTAAAAACGTTATAATCAAAATGCCAAAAAACGGATTTTATGATATATGATACATCCGGAAGAATCTGATGAGGACACAAGATATGAAACGAGTTGATTTACATGTTCATTCCACCGCCTCCGACGGTACCTGCACTCCGACCGAACTGGTGCTCGAGGCAAAAAAAGCGAAGCTTTACTCTGTCGCACTGACCGATCACGATACGGTCAGCGGCATTGACGAATTCATGGAAGCCGGCATTAAATACGGTCTCAGAACCATTGCAGGCGTAGAACTTTCCACCGAATACGAAGATACGGAGATTCACGTAGTCGGTCTTTTTATCGATCCCGAAAACGAAGCGCTTCTCCGACAGCTTCGCACATTCCGCGACAATCGGGACAACCGAAATCTGAAAATGATCGACCGTCTGCGCGAAGAGGGATTTCAGATCACCGCTGAGGAGATTTATGAACGTTATCCTGACGCCGTTGTAGCCAGACCGCACATTGCCCGTTTTCTCGTGGATACGCATCAGGTTGAAGACATGCAGACGGTATTTGATAAATACATCGGCGAAGGATGCTGCTGTTATGTAGAGCGATACAAGATTTCTCCCATGCGCGCGGTGGAACTGATCCGCAATGCCGGCGGTGTCGCCATTCTGGCCCACCCCTGCCTGTACAAAATATCCGATGAAACAATGAACCGGATGATAAAGGAAATGAAAAAAGCCGGCCTGGACGGTATTGAAGCTCTCTATTCGCGCAACCAGGGTTCCGATGAACAGAAATACCGGGCTCTCGCGAAAAAATACGGTCTGCTCATATCTGGCGGTTCGGACTATCACGGAACCAACAAACCCGATATTCAGCTCGGGACGGGTACGGGAGATCTCGTTGTCCCCAAAAAAATCCTGCTGGACATACTCTTATTTATGAAAACATTTCGGGACAGATGACCTTTTGCCCCCGGTATCATTACCTCGTAAAACGACGGATGACCTCCGCCACTCCGCCCGTATTATTGTCATGCTCCGGTACATAATCCGCGGATTTTCGAATGAAGTCCGCGGCATTCGACATGGCGACACCGACGCCTGCCGCGCGGATCATCGCAAGATCATTCTCCTCATCTCCCATGGCGATCGTATTCTCATGCGCGATTCCCAGATACTCTTCAAAAAACCGGATCCCGTCCGCCTTCGTGCCGCCCGGGGGACAATATTCCAGATACTCAGGAGCAGAAAAAAGCTGACACACCGTCCGTTCTCCCATTCCCGATGTTCCTCGCGGAACTTTTCCAGAAGCACCCTGTCTGTAAGAGACGCCAGCAAAACCTTCGGGGTTGCGCAGAACGCTTGTTTTTTTACCTCACAGACATCCGGCAAAATATCGGAATCAAGATTGCCTGTCGGGCATCCCCCGGAATCAGACATGTCATCCGCATACAGATCCGGAATGATCCGATAGTTCATTTTCGACTGATCGGCATAGAAATATAATTCCGGGCTCTCACGCCGCGCAAGAATCTCATCTCCGCCGTAGGCCTGCACATGAATATGATACAGTTCCGCCTCCGAAAACAAATATGCCGCATCCTCCGCCGGCAGGGTCAATTCGCGAAGCATTTCCATATTTTCCAGACGAAGAATTTTTGCTCCATTATAAGAAATCAAAAAGCATCCCTTCCGCAGCATCCCCAGCTGCCGCGCAATGGGCACGGCACTGATTGTCGAGCGGCCGGTCGCGATCGCAACATAATGACCCGCATCAACAGCCTCAAGAATTGCCGTAATATTTTCCTCAGGGATTGTCTTATCATCCCGCAATGTCGTCCCGTCCAGATCCAGAAAGAACATTTTTCTGTCCATCTTCATTTCCTCATCTATATAAAAATGTTAATTTCATATTCATGCAGCATCCCTGTACTTCATCTCTGTTACTGCGATAATTCCATATCCGTCTAAATGACATATCAGAAATTATCACCGATAATTCCCGAGTATTTTAAAATTACGCGCCTCATCCCGCAAACCCAGAATCGCGTTCTTGATCGGGCTGTCGTTTAAGTTGCCGCTGATGTTCATAAAAAACCGATAATCCAGAGGCTCTCTCGAAATTACAATCGACTCAATCCGGTTCATGTTCAGATTATTATAAGTCAGATGCGACATCAGATGATACAACGATCCGCAGGCGTCCGGCGCCTCAAAGCAGATGGAGATCTTGTCCGCGCCGCTCAGGGAAAGCTTATCCTTTGAGATCAGGACATAGCGATCCTGCGGTTCCGGACTGGTAGCATACTCCTCGAGAATATAAAAACCATACTCCGCAATCAGATTATAATTCGCCGAGACATAACCGGAAGCCGGATCCTGTACCGGCAGAAACAGATAATTCACCTCTCCGTTCTTCAGAACCTCACAGGCTTCCCGCCAGTTCCTGCAAAGCAGAAGCCCGCAGCTTTTCGTATCGGGATTTTTCCGGTCAACTCCTGCGAAATACTCCTTTGCCGCTTCCGCGGATGTCTCAATATACGCCGCCGCGGCATGAGAAAAATCAAGTTCCCGTATCTCGACAAAACCGGTCGGCGCGAATTTCCCATACTCCGTCAGAAGCTGATACTGCTTCTTCCTGCTCATGGACATAATATGCTCAAACAATTCCCTTGCCCCGTGGCTCGTAAAATCAGAATGTGCCATTTCCGCCACAGCGTTCAGCTTCGCGATCTCCCGCTCGGCATCAAATACCTGCTTGCCCGTCGAGATCTTGTAATCCGCCACCTGCGTCGCCAGATCCATGCGCTTTTCATACAGATCGACGATCTGTCTGTCTATCGAGTCAATATCTTTCCTGATTTCTGCTAAATCTTTCATCGAAACATCCCCTCCCGTTCCCATAATTATCTTATGAATCCTTTATTTCCGATCTTTCTTATCTTTCTATCGCCGCCGGCATTCACTGCAGATCAAACAGAGACAGCTGATTCGACTCCGGCAGATCGCCGAGCAGCCCCAGATCTCCCATCAAATCGACCACAGACTTGCTGACTTTCGAACGCTCCCGAAAATCATCCCGGGACAGAAACGGACCGTCCTTTGCCGCCTCCTCGACGCCTTCCGCCGCCTTGTCTCCCATGCCGCCGATCGTATCGATCGCCGGCATGAGCTTCCCGTCAATAATCTGAAAATGCCGCGCCTTTGCCGTGTAAATATCCAGAGGCAGAAACTCAAAGCCGCGCGCATACATTTCCTGTACAACGCGCATGTCCCGCACGGTATCCTGTTCTTTTTTCGTAAGGGAATCCTTCCGGCTCTGGTAATCATGCAGGTAATATTCCAGCCGGTCCCGTCCCTGACACATCAGTTCATAGTCAAAAGCCGTCGCGCGGATACTGAAAAACGCTGCGTAATAAGCCAGCGGATAAAACACCTTACAGAAAGCGATTCGCCAGGCCATCATAACATAAGCCGCGGCATGCGCTTTCGGAAACATGTATTTAATCTTCTCACACGACCAGATATACCAGTCCGGCACGTCATGATCAATCATATCCTGCTTCCACTGCGGCCACTGGCTGCATTTTCCGCCGGCCACTTTGCCCTTGCGGACATTCTCCATAATATTAAACGCTTCTTCCGAATCCAGACCTTTCCCGATCAGATACGTCATGATATCATCTCTGGTGCAGATGGCGGTTGCGATCGTTGCTTTACCCTCCAGAATCAGTGTCTGGGCATTGCCCAGCCAGACATCCGTACCGTGAGCCAGTCCGGCAATCCGGACAAGATCGGAAAACTGTGTCGGCTTCGTATCCAGCAGCATCTGCATGGCAAAATCCGTGCCGAACTCCGGAATGCCCAGAGCACCGAGCTTACAGCCGCCGATATCTTCCGGCTCGATACCAAGAGCAGATGTGTTCTGGAACAGAGACATCACCTCCTGATTATCAAGCGGAATCTCCAGCGGATTGATGCCGGTCAGATCCTGCAGCATGCGGATCATGGTCGGATCATCGTGCCCGAGAATATCCAGCTTCAGCAGGTTATGATCGATCGCATGATAATCAAAATGCGTCGTGATAATATCTGTCGACATATCATTAGCCGGATGCTGCACAGGGGTGAAAGAGTAAATATTCTCTCCCAGAGGCAGAACAATGATTCCTCCCGGATGCTGACCCGTAGTGCGGCGAACGCCGACACAGCCCTGTACGATACGGGAGATCTCGCAGTTGCGTTTCGAAATGCCGCGCTCCTCATAATAATTTTTCACATAACCGAAGGCGGTCTTGTCTGCCAGCGTACCGATGGTTCCTGCCCGAAAAGTCTGTCCGTCTCCGAAAATAACTTCCGTATATTTATGCGCCTTGCTCTGATAATCACCGGAAAAATTCAGATCGATATCCGGTTCCTTATTTCCCTTAAATCCCAGAAATGTCTCAAAAGGAATGTCGAAGCCTTCCTTTTTCAGCTTTGCTCCGCATACCGGACAGACCTTATCCGGCATGTCACAGCCGGCACGGCCCGCATAGGCTTTTACTTCTTCCGAATCAAAATCCGTATAATGGCACTCCGAACATATGTAATGGGGGCTCAGCGGATTCACCTCAGTAATACCGGCCATCGTCGCCACAAAGGAAGATCCGACCGACCCGCGGGAACCGACCAGATAACCATCTTCATTGGATTTCCACACCAGCTTCTGCACTATAATATACATCACAGCAAATCCGTTGGAAATAATGGAATTCAATTCACGCTCCAGACGCTCCGTCACAATCTCCGGAAGCTTTTCTCCATATATTTCATGTGCTTTGCTGTAACAGATTTCACGCAGCATCTGATCGGAATTTTCTATCTCGGGCGGACACTTATCCGGACGAACCGGGGCAATCTTTTCACACATGGCAGCGATTTTATTCGTGTTTGTGATAACAACTTCCTCTGCCTTCTCACTCCCGAGATACGAAAATTCTTCCAGCATCTCCTCTGTCGTCCGCAGATAAAGAGGCGCCTGTTCATCCGCATCCTTGAACCCCTTGCCTGCCATGATGATGCGGCGGTACACCTCATCCTCAGGATTCAGAAAATGTACATCACAGGTGGCAACCACCGGCTTATTCATCTGTTCACCCAGACGGACGATCTGACGATTGATTTCCCGCAGGTCTTCCTCCGTCTCAACCGGCGAAGAACTGCTTTTCAGCATAAAAGCATTATTTCCAAGCGGCTGAATCTCCAGATAATCATAAAACGCGGCGATCCGGCTGATTTCTTCCTGCGGTCTCCCATTCAGGACAGCCTGATACAGTTCTCCTGCTTCACAGGCGGAACCGAGCAGAATCCCCTCGCGGTATTTCTGAAACTCACTCTTCGGTATCCGCGGCCGTTTACTGTAATACCGAATGTGGGAATCTGAAACCAGTTTATAGAGATTGACCCTGCCAATATCATTCTGCGCAATCATGATCGCATGATAGGTCGGAAGCTTTTTTATCATTTCGTCGGAAACCGCGTTCATCTGCGCCAGCTGATCTACCGTTTCAATATCCTGCTGTGTCAGCATTTCAATAAATCTGATAAAAATTTCCGCTGTGCACCCCGCATCATCCACTGCGCGGTGATGATGATTCAGAGAAATATTCAGCGCCTTTGCGACCGTGTCCAGTTTAAACCGGTTGAGCTGCGGAAGCAGAAACCGCGCCAACGCCACCGTATCCAAAACTGTTTTTTCACAGGAAATACCCAGATTATCACAATTTTTACGGATGAAGCTCATATCAAAATCTGCATTATGCGCCACCATCACGGCATCCTTTGAAAACTCCATAAACCGCGGCAGCGCCTCATTAATCAGCGGCGCGTCCAGAACCATATCGTCGCGGATACCTGTCAGTTGTTCAATTTCATACGGAATCGGAATCTGCGGATTCACAAAGGATGAAAAGCGGTCTGTCATCTTTCCGTCCGTAACTTTCACCGCACCGATCTCAATAATCCTGTTTTTATCCGGACTGAAACCAGTGGTTTCAATATCAAAAACAACATATGTACCATGCAGAGACTGACCCCTCGGACGCTCTGCAAGGGATTTCAGATCATCGACCAGGTAAGCTTCCATCCCGTATAAAATCTGAAAATCATCATCGTCAGAGGCAGCATGAGCGGCATCCGTAAAAGCCTGTACATCGCCATGATCCGTGATTGCAATGGCTTTATGCCCCCACTTCATCGCCTGTTTGATGATATCCTTCACATCAGACACACCGTCCATATCACTCATTTTGGTATGACAATGGAGTTCGATACGCTTTTCCGGACTGTTGTCCATACGGGCAGCAGCAAAAGACGGAATTTTCCGGATTCCCAGAACAGATCCGATCGTCAGCTCATGATCGAAGCGGTCAATCGTCGTCACTCCCTTTATCTTGAGAAAAGCGCCTTTTACAATATTCTTTTCCAGTTCTTCCAGCTGTTCTTTTTTACAGAACATCTTCACCGTGATACTGTCCGTAAAATCTGTAACGGGAAAAAGCAAAATAAACTTTCCGCTCCGCAGTTCACGCGTTTCCACGCTCATAACCTGTCCGCGAATGACAACGTCGCCGACTTCTCCCGCAATCTGATCCAGGCGAACAGATTCATTCTCAAAATCTCGCCCGTAGATCACGTCCGGATTGTTTCCCGCACGGTTTTCATCCCCGGCATACGATTTCTTTAAATTCACTGTTTTTGAACTTTGAATGCCTTTATCTCCCGCGCGGCCGGTCTGTTCCCACGGTACGTCAGATGCAGCGCTGTTCTCCAGAAATTCTTCCTGTTTTTTCGCGCTGACTGCCGCGTGGCTCACAATCGTCCTCACTTCATTCTGAATCTGCAGATCAGCATTTTTCTTATATCTGGAGTCTTTTTTCTCACAAAAGCGAATCTCCACCCGAACACACAAACTGCATCGCTCATTGAATATCTTTTCAAGAATATGATAGATATCCTCCTCCTTCTGGCGGGCCGGCAGCGTATCCTCTATGATCAGCACAAATGTATGCTCGTCCGGGCACTCGTATGAAGCATGACGCAGAACGTTATATTCCACCAAACTGTATCTCCGGAACTCCGTCAACACGGATGACCAGTACGCTTCCAGCAGATTCGGCAGCGTATACTGTTCGGACAGGGAAAACTTCTCAATGATACGAATCGTCACCTGTTTATTAGGGAAAAGCTGCTGCTTCAGTTCCTTTTCCAGAAAAAAAACCTTCTCCTTGGGAAGCAGCCGACCGCTCGACAAATAGACCCGAATAAAATCATGGCGGGTCGTAGCGGACACCTTCGAAACAGAAGCGTCCCGAAGCATCCCGGTCATGTCGCTATTTAATTTTAGCTGCGGAAAAACCTCAAAAAAATCCTTTGCCAACTCTACACC
>JAJQFQ010000080.1 GCA_021201035.1 Clostridiales bacterium | reverse complement strand
ACACCGTACACCTCTCCGTCATATGTATAAACAGAGGAGACCAGAGAAGAGACCTCCTCAGAAACACTTCCCAACAAACCGCTCGCCGCATAAGCCTCCGGCGTTTTCAGCTGCACGATATCTCCGAGCTCCCCCCGTGCGATGTGCCGGCTCAGGAGCTCCTCGTATACCGTTTCCTCATAATTCACCTCATATTGAATCGAAATCTCCGGGTGCTCCTCTTCGAACTCCTTTACCGCGTTTTCAACCGCAGTATTCCACTGGGGGTTCTGATAGGCGTACACCAGTTCCAGTTCAATCTGTTCTGCCTCATCATCCGTATCTGCCGCATTCCCGGATGTGAAAACCTCAAAAAACAGGCTGATACACAGCACGGCGAGCGCAATAAACAGAAGCGGTATTACCATTTTCATTTTTTTACCAAACTGCGGTGGTTTATTCATGTAAAATCCTCTCTATATGTCTATGCTGCACGATTCCCTGTCTGTGTTTATTATAATTTATCCGGCCTGTTTTAGCAATCTTCGTTTCCTTCCTGATTTTATCATTCCAAAAATGGCTCCCGTTTCAACGGAAGCCACTTTCTTCATAAGAGGTACTTTATGGGTTTTCAGATATGTAAACTCTGCGTTATTTCTCTCCGTACATACGGTCTGCTGCATTGGCGTCTTTCCACTTTAACATCGGGAATGTCGCAATCAGACCCACGATAATGATGACAACCAGAATGCCGTATGCCATCGTTGACTTTCCGGCGCTGATCAGCGTTACCATCATCATAGCCGCAACAGCCGAAGGAATCAGCTGGATTGCCATGATAATACGGTTCGCGGACTGATACTCGCGGCGGCCGAAAGCAAAGGATGTGATACAGGGATGCAGCGTCGGCACACCGCCGGTCATGCAGGCCACGCCGAAGCCCCAGCCGATCATCAGCGGTACCGTATAGCCGTCCTGGAACATCAGGCAAAGTACCGGGATAAACTCGCAGCAGCCAAGGATAATGGATGCCTTCACGGAACCGAGTTTGTCATCGAGCAAACCGAAGATGTAAGACATCGGAATACCGAGCGCTGCGCCCATCGCCAGCCATTTCGTCGCCGGAATCCAGCATGCTGACACATCGCCGCCGCCGAGGAAGATATAATAGGCTGCCATGGAACCCATGCAGGCATTGATGATGAACTGGAAAGCGCCGAAGCTTACGATCAGGAGCCATGCTTTCTTCATGCTGAGCACCTGCTTTACGGTCAGCTTTACTTCTTCTACACCCTCGGAAATCGGCGGATGATCCGCACCGTCCGGATACAGTCCCGCATCCTCTGGCGTATCCTTTACGCCGATTGCGACAACTATACATACAACTACAATGATGATAACAATCGCCCAGTAAAACGGACGATAGTCGCCGCCGAACTGCTTTGCGATGATGTTGGACATACCGGATGTTCCCACAACAGAGAAAATCGGGCTGCCCAGCGTTACGATACCCATGATCTGCCCACGGAACCGGATGAACCAGTTCGCTACCAGCATGAATCCGGCCATCTGAAGGATCATGCAGCCGCAGCGGACAACCAACAGAGAAATAAAGAACAACGGGTAGTTGCCGGAAGCCGCACCGCCGTTCACGTCAAGGCCGTTCGCCATGATCATGCCGATGACCGCGACTGCCGTGATCGCCATAACCACGATCAGCGGTTTCTTTACGCCGAACTTAATGAACAGTGTGCCATACACGAATGTCAGGATAATACAGATGAAGTTTCCAACCGTCATCGGGAGCTGAGTCATCGTCGTCGACCAGCCGCCGTTCTGTTCAGTGATAAATGCCTGAATAATATTGATCTGATCATTCTGCAATCCTGAATAGAGGAACATGAATACGATGCCCAGTACACACAACAGGACCGCATTGCCCAGGAACTTTTTGTTTTTTGCCATTTTTCTTCTCCTTTCTATCAAAAAACCCGTACCTATGTTTCGTCTACCACATTATTTCATCATTATTTCACTTTTGAAACGCCGGTTTTTTAGAAAAAAGTTATCTTTTTTTAGATGGAGTTTATAATTTATACTATGAAAGTGTCGTGAATAGACAGACAAATGGGCATGCTTGCATGACCAGATGGCTGAATATTCAACGACCGAGCCGATACGAACAAGTAGGGCGATAGCCCGGATTGTGAGTGCCGGCGGCGATGACGAAAGCTCGCAGAGCGGAGTCATCGACTTTCATAGATGTTTAGAAATAAAAAATTCCCCCGCGCCGTACACACACGAACGCAGGGGAAAAAGGTAAACTATAGGAGGTTTTAAAAGCAATTACAATATTTAATCCTCGATCCAGCAGATCACACCGCCTGTCATGGCCGGATCCACATTCGGGAATACATGCTGCGCATATGCTTCCGTAATCTCAGTATACTTAAACTCATGGCTGATGAGCGGCGTAATATCCAGTTTGCCGCTGGCGATCAGATTCAAGAATACCTGAATATCCTCATCGGAAGTCCATACATCAGAGTTCGCATAGCGAAGCAGATCGCGATGCATCACGGGCGGCCAGGTTCCATCGATGAACAGATCGGCTCTGCGCAGCTTGAACGGCTTCGAATTTACATAAGTACCGATGAGGCTTGCACCCTTCTGCATGATCGGGTCATCGATCGGCGGCATTGCCTCGCCGTGTACCTGAGAAATCATAACCAGACGGCCTCTCTCACCGATCAGCTCCGCCGCCTGCATCAGCGGTCCTCTCGCACCGGTTGCCTCGAAGATAACCGGCAGTCCGCCGCGGTTCAGCTTCGCAACCTCACGCTCCAGTCCTTCCGGATCGGTCTTAGAATTGATGGCAACATCAACGCCCATCTTTTTCGCCGCCTCCAGACGCGCATCGTCCAGATCGGTCACGATAACCGGAAGCGCACCCGCCAACTTTGCAACCTGAGCGGTGATCGCTCCTACAAAGCCCTGTCCGAGTACCGCACACGGCTCGCCTAACTGCAGATTAGAGCGGCGCAGCGCATACATACCGGTATGTCCCAGATTCCAGAATGACGCCTGCTTCAAATCAACGCCCTCCGGGCAGATCGTGCAGTTCAGCTCATCCATGATCAGATACTGTGCATGCTCACCGGTTGTCACAATGTGATCTCCGACCTTCAATTCACGAACCTCCGGGCCAACCTCGATAGCCTCAGCTACCATCGCGTATCCGATACTGGTGGGAAGCGGAACAATGTGCTCACCCAGCAGTCCGTTCTCCGTACCGGGACTGATTGCACTGTATTTTGCCTTTAACAATACCTGTCCGGGACCCGGAGCCGGGATTTCCTTTTCAGCAAGAACAACCTTACCGGGCTGCGCCTGTGCGTATAATGTTTTCATAGTAAATGTCCTCCTTCTATAATATATGTAGTCTGATTTTCGTGATTTCCCTTTTCAGGAGACTTCACGCTTTCTGTCCATATTCTTTCACAAACAATCGGATTTGAAAATGATGTTTTCTGCGAAAAAACGGATGTTTTTTAACATTATACTATTTTTTGAAACTTTCACAAAAAACTTCGCTTCCTTCACAAAAAACAGCCTTTTTTCACAAATATATTTCATTATAATAGATATCAAGTTAGTACAGACACTGATGACATGGCTCCGAGAAATGTCTGCCGGCGCAAACATTTCCGTCTATGAAAACCGAAACACGAGATGATAACAAAACCAACCAGAAAGGGGAACAAAAAAACGAAAACTTTAAACATCATCCGGACTGAAACAGCCAACAACTACACCACGACCGCCATCGCTTCGATGGTGACCGCCGCCACCTATACTCTGGACGGCGCTGAGCAGGCGGTAAAAGCAGGAGAAGGCCGCACGCTCGTCCTCGTAGTAGACGGTGCACAGGAGAATCTGGTTCCGGGCGCTTCCTATGAAGTACAGGACAGCTTTGAGATCGCGGAAGTCGGCGTTTACCGCACCGGCGGTCCGAGCGCAGCTCCCTGGTCAGGCGCAAAGGAGGAGGAAAAGGTCAGCTACTATTTCCGTCAGGCACTTCTGGTAAAGGACGGACAGATCGTAGACGACTGCTCCATCCCACAACTCATTCAGGGCGGATCCTTTGACGCGGCAGGCGCGGACGGCATCACGCTCACATCCAACGCACCGCACTTTAACGGCATCATTCTGGATGAAGGCACCAGATACGAGATCAAAAACTCGAAATTCTACGCAAAGGGCGACGGCAGCGACGACCTGTCCGGATGGGGAGCTTCCATCATGGCAGACAACAAAGCTGTTGTTGACATCAACGATTCCTATATTGAGACAGAAGGCTGCATCCGCTGCGGACTTTATGTAGACAACACAGCTGTCGTTACAGTTAAGGACTCTGTACTTTATTCAAAAGAGACCCCCGACACCTATGACGAATTTCACCAGCTGGTTCCGGCCATGATGAAACGTGTTCCGTTCGCGCTCGGCATGGAGGGAACCGTCCGCACACTGAACGTAATGGCTGACGGACAGGGCATCTTCAAGGACAGCATCGTTGTATCAACCGGATGGGGCGCGCTCTCCTGTGATTCCGGTACAGCCTATGACATCTGCGGCACCTACTGCCTCGACTGCGACAACGTTCTCTCCAGCATCGGCACACTGGAGGTCGCTCAGGAAGGAAAAGAGTACACGGCAGTGAAGGAAGTAAACGGCGTGAAATACGGCTTTACCGTAAGCGGCTCCGGCTATGTCACCTATGCAGACTCCGGCGTACATAACCGCTATAAAAATGTAGAATTCTACTCACCGGATTATATCCAGATCATGGGCTCCGGACGCAGCGGTTCCGAATACATTGATTCCTATTTATATGCAGAGCACAACGCGTTCATGACCCAGCAGTCCGCAGGCGGCACCTACGAGCTGACCAACACAAAGGTTGACACCACAGATGCTCTGCTGCAGATCAAATCCGGCGCGGCGAACACCGGTTTCTCCAATATCATTGTAGACAACAGCGAGATCTGCTTCTCCGGCACTTCCACACGTTCCAAAGACGGTATTCTGGTCGAGCTGGTTGAGTCTGACGACGCCGGCAACCCGGGTATCACCACCTACACGATCAACGACCACGCTGAGGAAGCAGAAGCAACGTTAAGCTCCGTAACCGAGTGCTACGCAACACTGAAAAACGGAACTTATAAGGGCGATATTTACAACTGCATCTACAACTACCGTCAGGAATTAAACGTTGCCGTTGAAAACGCAGAACTGACCGGCACGATCTCCTCCAGTACCGCAATCCATGTAGATCTGGAAGGCAATGTTGTACCGAACGGCACCGTACTGAACGCGTTCCTCGGCTCTAAAGAATATGACCATGTCAGATATAACGCTGAGCAGGGCGGACAGAACGGCGACTGCCTCATCATCGGACGTTATCGGCACACCGCAGCTCCGATGCTGAACAACCCGGTTAATGTCACCCTGACAAACGCGAAATGGAACGTGACCGGCGACGGTTATCTCCAGAACCTGACCGTGACGGCACTGAGTGATCTTACTGCTGAAACAGCAGTTACCGTCAATGTCAAAAAGCTGACCGTGGCAGGCGAGGCATATGCAGACGGATCCTACACAGAAGGAAACGTCACCATCATCGTTGACTCCACCGTAATCGAAGTAGTTGATAACGGCATCTGCGACGCAGGACAGACCTACGGACGCAGCGGTTCCGAATACATTGATTCCTATTTATATGCAGAGCACAACGCGTTCATGACCCAGCAGTCCGCAGGCGGCACCTACGAGCTGACCAACACAAAGGTTGACACCACAGATGCTCTGCTGCAGATCAAATCCGGCGCGGCGAACACCGGTTTCTCCAATATCATTGTAGACAACAGCGAGATCTGCTTCTCCGGCACTTCCACACGTTCCAAAGACGGTATTCTGGTCGAGCTGGTTGAGTCTGACGACGCCGGCAACCCGGGTATCACCACCTACACGATCAACGACCACGCTGAGGAAGCAGAAGCAACGTTAAGCTCCGTAACCGAGTGCTACGCAACACTGAAAAACGGAACTTATAAGGGCGATATTTACAACTGCATCTACAACTACCGTCAGGAATTAAACGTTGCCGTTGAAAACGCAGAACTGACCGGCACGATCTCCTCCAGTACCGCAATCCATGTAGATCTGGAAGGCAATGTTGTACCGAACGGCACCGTACTGAACGCGTTCCTCGGCTCTAAAGAATATGACCATGTCAGATATAACGCTGAGCAGGGCGGACAGAACGGCGACTGCCTCATCATCGGACGTTATCGGCACACCGCAGCTCCGATGCTGAACAACCCGGTTAATGTCACCCTGACAAACGCGAAATGGAACGTGACCGGCGACGGTTATCTCCAGAACCTGACCGTGACGGCACTGAGTGATCTTACTGCTGAAACAGCAGTTACCGTCAATGTCAAAAAGCTGACCGTGGCAGGCGAGGCATATGCAGACGGATCCTACACAGAAGGAAACGTCACCATCATCGTTGACTCCACCGTAATCGAAGTAGTTGATAACGGCATCTGCGACGCAGGACAGACCTACGGCAACGTTGCGTATACATTCTACGGCAAAATGACAGACGGCACACTGGACTCCAAGGCATTTGCCGTGAAGCGTCAGAACTACATCGACGGAAAACTGTACTACAGCATTGTACCCGCCGAAGGATACAAGATCGAATCCATCTCAGCTGAAGGCGGCGAGATCTCAGAAAACACGGCGGGCGGCGAGCTGGCGATTTATGATTCCGTGATCGCTCCCGGCGAAGGTGAGACAGCTATGTCCGTAACCGTGACTCTGGCACGCTGATCAGGCAAAAAATCATCTGAGTTCATCATGGTTCCGGATGATAACAAAAATTCTTAATGAAACTTTATATCCGGTCGGGCTATATCGTGTATCCCGGCCGGATGTTATATCACGATACATGGGAGTGACATATGACCAGAAATTCATCCTACGATCTCGGCAACCCGTTTCGCAATTCCGAAATGGGTCCGCACTATGAGAATGACGAATTAGTTCAGATGTTAAAAGAAGCTCGCCCCGATATAGACGGCTGCAGAAAGCACAGGATCTTCTGATCGAGACTGATTTTATGGTGTATGAAATCAGTGAAATGGTGGGACATAACAATACCCGAACCTTTGTGGACGCCTTTAAGCAGTCCTTCGACATGAGTCCAATGGAGTTCCGTAAAAAGCAGGGACGATATCAATGAATATCGCCCCTGTTTTTTATATCAGCATGAAAGTTCGTCCCATGATACAAAATTTATGAAATATCCTTCTCAATTAAATATGTTCCAATTCATGCCCTGTCAATCTGATTTTGAATATTACGCTTTCTTTTTACCGTAAGAACGATCCTCTTCATTTGCATCCTTCATCTTTATCATCGAAAGTGTCGCCGCAATACCAACGATAATAATTA
>JAJQFQ010000211.1 GCA_021201035.1 Clostridiales bacterium | reverse complement strand
ACTTTATGCGGTCTGCAACTGATTTTTACTCTATGCAACTGTCAAACGTCCGTGAACCATGCCGTTGAGATGACATTCGGATAAAATACATGGTTTTTCGTGTATTTTTCAAAAAAACAGTTGATTATTTACAGAAAAGATTATAATATTAAGTAGTTATAGTAGATGAAATCAAATCGAATTTAAAATACAAAATGTCTGAGATACAAGGAGGAGCTGTTGTGGTTGAGATTATGTCTATTGGAGCTGAGTCCAGTGCCAGAATTATCGTGGTAGGAGTAGGTGGTGCCGGCAATAACGCGGTGAACCGCATGGTAGATGAGAATATCGGAGGCGTGGAGTTTGTAGGAGTGAATACAGATAAGCAGGCGTTGGCACTCTGTAAGGCACCGACTCAGATTCAGATTGGCGAGAAGCTGACGAAGGGGCTCGGCGCAGGCGCACAGCCCGAGATCGGAGAGAAGGCAGCGGAGGAGAGCGCTGAGGAGCTTGCGAAGGTTCTGGAAGGTGCGGATATGGTATTTGTCACCTGCGGTATGGGCGGCGGTACCGGTACGGGCGGCGCACCGGTAGTGGCCAGGATTGCGAAGGATATGGGTATTCTGACCGTTGGTGTTGTGACGAAACCGTTTAAGTTTGAAGCTAAAAAGCGCATGACGAATGCTATTTCCGGTATAGAGCACCTGAAGGAGAGTGTGGATACGCTGATTGTGATTCCGAATGACAAGCTGTTGGAGATCGTAGACCGGCGAACGACGATGCCGGACGCTTTAAAGAAGGCGGATGAGGTATTGCAGCAGGCGGTTCAGGGTATCACGGATCTGATTAATCTTCCGGCTCTGATCAATCTGGACTTTGCGGATGTACAGACGGTTATGAAGGACAAGGGCATGGCTCATATCGGTATCGGTTCGGCTGTCGGCGATGAGAAGGCGATCGAGGCAGTGAAGATGGCGGTTTCCAGTCCGCTTCTCGAGACTACGATCACGGGTGCGTCCCATGTGATCATCAATATCTCCGGCGATATTTCCCTTATGGATGCCAATGACGCGGCAAGCTATGTACAGGATCTGGCGGGAGATGAGGCGAATATTATTTTCGGAGCGAAGTTTGACGAGTCGGTTCCGGATGCGGCGACGATCACCGTGATCGCGACCGGTTTGGAGGAGCCTGCACAGTCTCCGAATATTATGCCCGGCATGGGATCCAGATTCAGCGGGACATCGTCAATGAATATTTCGCGGACGACAGGCGGTTCCCAGCCTGCGCAGGGGATGCCTTCGATTCAGAAGCCGGTGAATCCGACTCCGACCGTTCAGCAGAAGGACATCAAGATTCCGGATTTCTTGAAGACGACGCGCAGATAATTCTTATGATACCCACGGATTGCTCCGTAAAAACACTTAAAATTATAAAAACCCCTGTGATTTTGACAAAAAAATCGCAGGGGTTTCTTTATACTCTTCTGTAAAGATGCCGGGTTCAGAAGCCTTTGCTGCTGATGTTACCCGCGGACGGCTCTGTAAAAAACTGCCGTAATTCTGAAAACAGGGATGGTTCCGTGAAAAACACTTTCGTAATTCTGAAAACAGCAGGGGAGGTGAAATGTGAGATATGAATGGTATCCCGACGTATTCTTTCTGGTGAATTATCTGATGGATGCGTCAGCACTTCTTCTGGCTGCGGTTATCTGTAATCAGAGGATTTTTCCCGGGAGAATTTTTCTGGTATCCGCACTGTCAGTCACGATCAACATCCCGTTGCTGGTGTTCCTTCCTTCCCGGCTGCTGTACATACTTCTGGTACATACAGTTCTGCATCCGTTGGTGACAGCGCTGGCTTTTAGGCCGAAAGGTGTGAAAGAATGTTTCCGTCTCCTGTCCGCAGTATATGTGCTGCTATTTCTGACGGGAGGGGTACAGGAGAGTCTGCGTATGCAGTTTGATCCGAATGGAACGGGAATGATTTTGTTTAAGGGAATTCTGACATTGTTTCTTTTTGTTTTGTGGCAGGTGAGACAGCGGGTATTTCATCGTCTGTGTGTGGTGGACCTGTGGTTTTGCGGGCAGCGGCTCTCATTGAATGCTTATTGTGACAGCGGAAACCTTCTGAGGCACCCGGGCAACGGGCGGCCGGTCAGTATTATCGAACGGGATGTTCTGCCGGAAGTGTGGATCCGACAGATGCCTTCGCCTGAAATAATTTCCTGCCAGACGGTGAGTGACACAAAAGCATGGATGGAGGTGATTGTCTTTGATCAGATGGATATCTATCTGCGGGGAAGGGTAAAGCGAATCCGGAAACCGGAGATTGGTCTGAAGGATGGATGCATCATGCAGACGCCCGATGTGCAGATGCTGCTGAACGGAGCATTTTGTTAGTTCCGCAGAAAAGTTCGTCCTGTGAAATAAAAACGTTCGGCGCAAGAATGCGCCAGGACGCATTCTTTTAAAAAAGTTTATAGTGAAGAAGGAGACGAAAATCGCGTATGTACCTGAAAATATCGATACCGGGAAGATTCCAGATGAAACTGATACCCACGATAAAAAATCTGCTGTTTCTCAGATCTAACGAGATACATTATATCGGCGGTGCGGAGGTGCTGCCGCCTCCGTTGAAAACAGAAGAGGAAAGCAGCTGTATTTCGCTGTTGGGGTCAGAGGAAGGTAAGGACGCACGCGCCATGCTGATCGAACATAATCTCAGGCTGGTGGTGTATATTGCAAAAAAATTTGACAACACGGGGATCGGTGTGGAGGATCTGATCTCCATCGGAACAATCGGACTGATCAAGGCAATCAATACATACAATCCGACAAAGAAAATCAAGCTGGCAACCTATGCTTCCCGCTGCATTGAAAATGAGATCCTGATGTATTTGAGAAGAACGAGCAAGATGAAGCTGGAGGTGTCTTTTGATGAGCCGTTAAACGTGGACTGGGACGGAAATGAACTCCTGCTCTCGGATATCCTCGGCACCGAGGAAGATGTTATTTATAAGGACATGGAGATGGAGGTGGAAAAAAGCTTTTAAAACGCGCGGTGGCAAAGCTTTCGGCGCGGGAGCGGAAGATCATTGAGCTGCGATACGGAATCGCGACGGCCAACGGAAGAGAATATACGCAGAAGGAGGTGGCGGATCTCATGGGGATTTCTCAGTCTTATATATCAAGGCTGGAGAAAAAGATTCTGAAGCGTCTGAAAAAAGAAATTGTGAAATATGAATAAAAATTCTTCCTGTCCGCGTGGATTTGAGTTCGAAGTCTTTACATTTTTGTTAAAAATCTGTGAGAAAGGTTGATGATTGAAAAAAAACAGCTATAATGTAAATCGTTCCCTGTGGGAACGAATGTTAACCGTGAATGTACAGACAGAGGAATTGACTTTGGAACAAAAGATCAGATTGAGACAGGAATTAAATAAACAAAGGAAGAACAATGCCCGGATTCGAAGGGCGGTTCTGGTCATTGTCATTGTGATCGCGGTTGTCTACGCAATCGGATGCTTTTACTACAGCAGACATTTTTATGGAAACGGAAGTATGTTCGGCATTGCGATGAGGAATCAGACCGTGGAGAGTCTGAAGACGCAGATACAGGAAAAGATCGACAGCTATCAGCTTACGGTTGTGACGCGGGACGGCGAGGAGATGATTACGGCGGATCAGATTTCTCTTGTATACAGCGATCAGGGTGAGATCGAAAATCTTCTTGACGAACAGTCTGCCGCTCTGTGGTTCCTGATGTTTGCGACGGTCGATGAGGATTATGATGTGGATGTGGAACCGGATGAGGAACTGCTGGGTGATGCCGTGCGTTCGCTTTCCTGCATGCAGGAGGAGAATATGACGGCGCCCGCGGACGCGTATCTGGATTATGCAGACGGCTCCTTTGTGATCTGCGCGGAGACATACGGGAATCAGCTGACATATGATGCGGTTTATCCGGTGATTTATGACGCTGTATATGAGGGCGCTGCCAGCGTTTCCCTGGATGAGATGTCGTGTTATACGGAATCGGAGGTTTATCAGGATGACGAGGCGCTGACTGCCGAGTGTGAACAGGTGAATCAGCTGCTCAGTATCGAGATTACATATGATTTCGGTGACCGCACGATGGTGGTGGACAGTTCAGTGATCGAGGCGTGGATTATCTTCGGCGATGATTATACCTGGGAACTGGATGAGGATGCGGCGGCGGATTATGTCTACGAGATGGCCTATGAGACGGATACCTTCGGACTCAGCCGTACCTTTACGACACACAGCGGCTCCGTGATCACGCTGAAAGGCGGCGATTACGGCTGGTGCATCAATCAGTCAGAGACGACGGCGCAGCTTCTGGAGCTGATCGAGGCGGGAGAGTCAGTGACGACAGAGCCGGTTTACCGTTACAGCGGTGTATGCCGGGATACGAACGATATCGGGGACAACTATGTGGAGATCAGCATATCAGAGCAGATGATGTGGGTGTATAAGGACGGCGAGTGCGTCGTGTCCACGCCGGTTGTGACGGGTAATTCCTCCAGAGGCTATGATACACCTTCCGGCGGCGTGTGGGCCGTCGATGCGCGGATCACGGATTACACGCTGTCCGGACAGGATTATAATACCGAGGTAAGCTATTGGCTTCCTTTCAACGGAAATGTAGGTATTCACGACGCGACCTGGCGCAGCAGTTTCGGCGGTGATATCTATAAGACGAGCGGATCTCATGGTTGTGTGAATACACCGCTGGATGCCATGAAGACGGTGTATGAGAATGTGCAGATCGGATATCCGGTTGTGGTTTATTGATGATACCAGGGACAAAAGGTCAGAAATCGGATGCTTGTATCCGTATTTCTGACCTTAGGGACCGCAAAAACATGAGGAAGTAGCAAATTTGACCGTTTTTTGGTCAAATTTAGCGGATTCCGAATGTTTTTAGGATTGTGAGAGCACGAAGTGCGGAACAATCCGCAGGTATCATAGGGGTCAAATATTTTTGCCCCCAACATCTTGACAATATCAGGGACAAAATATCATGGATGAAGCATTTATTCATGTAGAGAGCAGGTGACAGAAATGTCGAGGGAATCTTCTTTCCGGGAAGACGGGACAGGAAAGAGGAAAGGAAGAATTCTGACCGCGGTCATTTTGATCGCGGCCGTTCTTGTGATCCTTTTTTCTCTTTCCAGACTGATTCCCATTCTGATGGATTACCGGCAGTCAGGACAGACCTATCAGGATCTGGCTGAACAGTATGTGGATGATACCGCGGATGCGGACGGGGATGTGATTTCGGGTGATGAGGGAGAGCAGGATTATGACTGGGCTTCCGTGAGCATTGATTTTGACGCCTTGAAGCAGGTGAATCCGGATGTGATCGGATGGATCCGGTTCGACGACACCTCGGCAGTCACAGTGGATTATCCGATCCTGTATGCCGCGGATAACGATACCTATCTGAGGACTGATCTGTATGGAGAGTCCCACACGGCGGGCAGTATCTTTCTGGAGGCGGCCAATACCCCGGATTTTTCGGATTATTATAATATCATTTACGGACACAATATGCGAAACGGCACGATGTTCGGCACGTTGAAGCAGTACCGCAGGGATGAGAGTTTTTATGACGCAAATGCATATTTTACCATTTATACGGAGGATGCGGCATATCGCTATCAGATTTTTGCCTATGAGGTAGTGACGGACGACAGTGAGATTTATACGGTCGGTTATCAGCCGGATGAAGCGTATCAGGAGCTGATCGATCTCATGTGTTCGCTGTCTCTGCGGGATACCGGGATTGTGCCGGCGGTTACCGACCGGATCGTGACACTTTCTACCTGCACATCGGTCAATGACAACGAGCGCTTTGTAGTACATGCAGTCTGCGTCGATCAGAAAGAATACAATTAACAGAAACAGAGGGGATACATGATGGAAAAAATACTTGATCTGATTACAACGGAAGTGACAAAAGCATTTATATCCGCCGGATATGAGGGCAAATACGGCAAGGCGACGCTTTCCAACCGGCCGGATTTATGTGAATTTCAATGTAACGGAGCCATGGCGGCAGCCAAAGCGTATAAAAAGGCGCCTTTTATGATCTCGGACGCCGTATCGGAGGTACTGCGGGGGCATGAAATGTTTGCTTCCGTTGAATCCGTAAAACCGGGATTTTTGAATCTGAAGATATCGGAACAGTATCTGGCGGATTATCTGAATGAGATGCAGACATATGAGAAGCTCGGCGTCGAGGAGATCGGACAGGGACAGGCTGTGATTGTGGATTACGGCGGAGCGAATGTCGCAAAGCCGCTTCATGTCGGGCATCTGCGTTCCGCCATCATCGGCGAGAGCGTAAAGCGCATGGGCCGCTATATGGGATATCATATGATCGGCGATGTTCATCTCGGCGACTGGGGTCTACAGATGGGTCTGATCATTGAGGAACTGCGTGACCGCAAGCCGGATCTGGTATATTTTGATGAGAATTATACCGGTGAGTACCCGGCGGAAGCTCCGTTTACCATCGGCGAGCTGGAGGAGATCTATCCCGCCGCAAGCAAAAAGTCAAAAGAAGACGAGGCATTTAAAGACCGGGCGCACGACGCGACGCTGAAGCTGCAGAACGGCTATGCGCCTTATCGGGCGATCTGGAACCATATCATGCAGGTCTCTGTTACGGATCTGAAGAAGAATTACGCGAATCTGGACGTGCATTTCGATCTCTGGAAGGGAGAAAGCGATGCGGATCCTTACATTCCGGGTCTGATTCAGACTCTGCAGGATCAGGGACTCGCTTATGAGAGTCAGGGTGCTCTGGTCGTGGATATTGCCGAGGAGACGGATTCCAAAGAACTGCCGCCCTGCATCATCCGCAAATCGGACGGCGCTGCCCTGTACGCCACCTCGGATCTCGGGACGATCATCGAGCGCGAACAGGATTTCTCACCGGTGGAATACATTTATCTGGCCGACAAGCGCCAGCAGCTCCACTTCACACAGGTGTTCCGCGTGGCGAAAAAAGCGGGTTTTGTAAAGCCGGAGACCCGGATGGTTCACATCGGCTTCGGCACCATGAACGGAAAAGACGGCAAACCATTTAAGACCAGAGACGGCGGTGTGATGCGCCTGGAGCATCTGATTGCCGATATCAATGAAGCGGTTTATGCCCGTATCATGGAGAATCGTTCCATCTCAGAGGAGGAGGCTGAGGAGACGGCGAAGATTGTCGGCCTTGCGGCTCTGAAATACGGAGACCTTTCGAATCAGGCCTCCAAGGATTATGTCTTCGATATCGACCGCTTCATTTCCTTTGAGGGAAATACCGGACCGTATATACTGTATACAATCGTCCGCATGAAGTCGATTCTGAAAAAATATGAAGCGGCCGGCCGCAGCGCGGACGGCAGACAGATTCTTCCCGCCGGATCAGCGGAAGAAAAGGATCTGATGCTGGAACTTTCCAAATGGAACAGCGTGATGGAGAATGCGTTCGCGGAGACGGCTCCGCATAAGATCTGTGCGTATATCTATGACCTGGCAAACGCGTTTAACCGTTTTTATCATGCCACGAAGATTCTTGCGGAGGAGGATGAGACCGTGCAGGCGGGATATATCCGGCTGCTGGAGCTGACAAAAAGCGTGCTTGAGGCCGGTATCGATGTGCTGGGATTCTCAGCGCCGGAGCGTATGTAACAGGATGGCGTTTATGCCGGGATATGGCAGTGAAATCGGAAGGAGGCTCCCCTGTATGGGCGAGCCTCCTGTGTCCGGCTGCATCGTATAAGATCGCTAGTACATCGAATAATTAATAACTGGCTATAGCGCGCCGAATGATTTTTCATGTGCAAGGCGGAGGAAGGAGGCGTAGCGGTGGCTACGTC
>JAJQFQ010000052.1 GCA_021201035.1 Clostridiales bacterium | reverse complement strand
TTACCTTGTCTGTCAGAGAATTCATCTTCGCCCCCACATAAGCCGGTCTTCCCTCCCGCGCCAGTGCTATCTGCCGGTCAATTTTTTCCAGAACCGGTCCGCGCAGACATTTGGGCGCCACCAGCAGCCAGGAGGTATCATGCACCACCTGACCCAGATAGAGATCCGTCATGACCCGGTTTGCCTCGGCACCGATTCCCTGATGCGCTGTCATCAGGGAAAAATCCGTATATAAGCGGGCCGTCTTTTCGTTATAATTACCTGTTCCGATCTGTGTATAATAAAAGACCTGACCCTTTTCACGTGTTGTAATCAGACAAAGCTTGGAATGTACCTTCAGATTGTCCAAACCGTAAAGAATACGGCATCCCGCCTCTTCCAGCCGCCTCGACCAGCCGATATTATTCGCCTCATCAAAGCGCGCCCGCAACTCCACGAGAACATCCACTTCCTTACCGTTTTCCGCCGCGCGGATCAACGCCTCAACCACTTTACTGTTGCTCGCCACGCGGTAAAGTGTCATTTTTATCGATACAACGTTCGGATGATCGGCCGCCTCAGTCAGCATCTGAAGAAACGGATCCATACTGTCATACGGATAAAACAGAAAACGGTCCTTCACCCGGATCAGATCCAGCATACTCTGTCTGCGATCCAGATATTCAGGAAACTGCGGAGAAAATTTTTCAAAAAACAGATCCTTTTCATTGCGCAGGATATCCTGTACTGCAGAAAAAAAGACAGATCCAGCGGCGCTTTCGAACGATACATATGCCGTTTTTTCAGTTCCAGCCGACTGCCGAGAAGATTCAGCACCGCCGGATCCATCAGGCGGCTGTACTCCAGTCGGATCGGGCTTAACCGGCTCCTTTTATGAACCAGCTGCTCCATAATATTCCGGAAATCGGCATCATCATCGTACATCTCCTCATCCGGATCAATATCCGCGTTGCGCAGGATGCGGATCAGAGATTTACTGTTGATCTCATAACTGTCAAATATTTCCGACATAAAATGCAGAATCAGTTCTTCCATCAGCATATACCGGTTTTCATGCTGCGGAATACGCACCAGACGTGAGAATACAGGCACACTGCAAGGCACGATTCCCAATCTTTCCTTGCCTTTTTTGACAAGAACCGCCATCGCATAAATATCCCTGTTATTTAAAAACGGAAACGGCTGCTTTTTCCCCACAATCTGCGGAGACAGCAACGGCAGAATTTCGTGCCGAAAGCAGGTTGTCAGAAACTCCTGATCCTGCGAATCCGTCTCGGCAAAACTCAGAATCTCTATGCCGTGCTGTTTCATGCCTTTCATCAGCTGCGCATAAACGGCATCCTTGCGTTTATTTAAAATCTTCACCTGATCAAAAACTGCCAGAAGCTGCTCCCTGCAGGTCATATTTGTCTTATTGTCCCGGATATCCTCCGATACAAGCATCTGGTCATACAATGAGCCAACGCGAACACGGAAAAATTCATCCAGATTCGTCTGGAAAATGGAAGCAAAAGAAAGTCGTTCACAGAACGGATTGCGCTCGTCCTCCGCCTCCTCAAGCACTCTGGCATTAAATTTCAGCCATGATAACTCACGGTTATCATAGCAGGGTTTTTCGCCGGGTACAGCCGCCGGGAAATCCTTTTCGGGCATATGTTCGGCTGAAGGTTTCTCATCATATTCCGAATCATTTTCGGAATCCTTTGTTTCAGGCGAATCGCTCTCTTTATCTGCGTTTTCTTCGTCTCTGCCCTTTTTCGCTGCGTTCTCTTTCTCTGCGTTCCCCTGATCAGAAGATCCCCCCTGATCTGTCACTTCATGATTTCCCGGAATATCATCTGTTATTTCTCCAGTCTCCGTCCCGGACTTTTTTTCTCCGGCAAACATTCCGCCGAATATTTTTTTAAGAATGCTCTCAATATATCCATAACTATCGCTTGCGTTTCTCCTGTATATAACATGCGGTTTCCGAAATCAGTATACTTATTTTATCCGACAAAGTAAAGGACGTCCGTGTAATTTTTCAGTAAGATTACTGTAAAAACACAAAAAAGTCCGTATGTTTCCATTCATACGAACAACAATAAATCTATAATTTTGTAAACGGACATAATCGCTGACACAGCGCGCCAACAGCCATGAAAGTCGATTGCTCCGTGCTTTGAGTCTACGCCCCGCAATCGCCGCCGATATTCGTATTCCGGCCTATCGGCCTACATACTCATACCGTCTTGTTCATCCAATATCCAGTCTCTTAGCCGTGCAAGCACGTCACAAGTCTGTCTATTGATACACTTTCATAGTAAATAGTGGGCGGAGAAGGATTCGAACCTTCGAAGTCGTCGACAACAGATTTACAGTCTGCCCCCTTTGGCCGCTCGGGAATCCACCCATGGCGTAATCATAGCACATCTGCACCGGATTTGCAATCTTTTTTATTCTCATGCAGCGACGCAAAATAATTGTAATTTTAATGCGAAAAGTTTTTATTCTTTAATGCTGATTCTCATGGCACCGCCGTTAATTGCAACCGTTAATCGCGTTTGACAACGAGCTGCTCACCATGATTCATACCGGCGGCAAAAAACCGACGGCTTCCGCTTCATACTCCGCCTGCGCTTTTTGAAAAACACGGCAGAGCCGCTCTGTCCCGCGCCCGCCGCTCGCATCCTGCAGTCCTTTATAATAATCAAAACGATCTTTATCACAAATCAGAGCCGGCATAACCCTATGGTAAAGACATTCACGAAAAACAATCATCCGGCCGACCCGGCCATTTCCATCCTGAAACGGATGAATCTTTTCAAAATCAGCATGGAATCCGGCAATATCATCTAATGTAATATCCTGTTTCGCATGATACTCCGTCAAAAGATGCGCTATGCGATCCGGAACTTCCTTCGGCAAAGCCGTAGTAATATTCCCGACTGTATTTTTACGATTTTTATATTCACCGACGGGATAACCGTTTGCCATGTCTTCAAACACACCGGATTTTAACTTCAAATGAAACGCCTTTATCAAGTCCTGAGACAAAGGCTGGCGAATGGTCTGCAGCATATAATTGAACATCAGGAAATGTCCGCTCATCTCCTCTATATCCTTTGTACGGAAAAAGGTGCCTTCTCCGGAGAGCATGCCGGTTTCAAATATATCCGCCGTCTGATCCTCTGTCAGGGTACTGCCTTCGATCTTATTGGAATTGTAAGCCATGCGCTTCTGAGTAAAACCATAAAGACCGCTCCGATCCCGTCGCTCAAACTCAATCAGCATCTGTTTTAATAATCTTTCGGCAGTTTTCACAGCACACGCTCCTTCCCATCACATATATAAGCACCTTACATTTTAGAGGATTCTCTTGCAGAATGCAACATAAAACACAGATGATATGCCGTCTCCTCTTAAAGCACCGCCACCTTTCTCTTATAACTGCCGCGCAGCAGAAAGATACCGATCACCGTCGTGATCACCTCCGCGATCGGGAACGTCCACCACACAGCCGAGGCGGCCGCGCTGCCCGTCAATATCATGCGCACGAACAGCCACGCCACCGGCAAAACAAAAACCAGCTGCCTGCAGACGGAAATAATCAGGGACTGCAGACCGCCGTCAATAGCCTGAAAGATTCCCTGAAACGCGATGCTCGTTCCCGCAAAGACAAAGCTGATGGATATGATCCGCATTGCCGCCACGCACAGCTCCTGTGTCTCACCGGAGATACCGAAAACACCGCAGAGCGGCACCGCCAGCACTTCCAGAATGATTGTTCCGGCAATCATGATTACCAGCGTATAAAGAATGCCGTATTTCATTCCCGCCTGAATGCGCTCCCGATTTCTCATCCCATGACTGAAAGATACAACCGGCGTAATCGTATCCCGGAGTCCGAACGCGGCAAACAGGATGAACTGCTGAATCTTATAGTACAGTCCGTAGGCCGTCACCATATTCTCTCCGACCACCACGAGAATGCGGTTCAATCCATATGTCATAATTGACATCAACGCCTGCGCAATGATCGCCGGCAGACCGATCGCATAAATCTCGCCAATCGTTCTCGGAACCGGTTTTAAATAGCGAAAAACATTGCCGAATTCCTTATCAAATTTTAAATGAAAACCAAATGCAGCCGCAAAGGAAGCAATCTGGCCGATGATCGTGGCAAACGCCGCGCCCCGCACACCCATCTCCGGGAAAAATCCAAGTCCGTAAATGAGAATCGGATCCAGCACAATATTCGTCACAGCGCCGATCACCTGCGCAATCGTAGAGTAAACAGACCGCCCTGTACACTGGAGTAGCTTCTCAAACACGGAGAAGTATACCATGCCGAAGGAAACCACACAGCAGATCCGCAGATAACTGACTGCCATCCCGTAAATCACGTCATTCGATGTCTGTGTCCCGATGTACCACTCCACCCCGAATATACCGAACAAAATCCAGAAAATATAGATAAGAAGCGTCACAAAGCAGGCATTACCCGCTACCCGGTTTGCCTTCTCAAAATCCTTCTGTCCCAGCGCCTTGGCTGCCAGCGCATTTGTTCCCACACCGGTTCCGACACTGACTGCCACAATCAGCAGCTGCACGGGGAATGCCAGCGTCAGCGCATTCAGCGCCTCCTCGCCGTACTCCGCCATATTCGAGACAAAAGCACTGTCTACGATATTATAAAATGCCTGCAGCATCATGGATAAAATAATGGGGATACCCATACTCATCATAAGTTTATTGACAGGCATGGCAACCATTCTGCTCTGTTCCGTTTTTTCTTCCATTCCATTCGCCTCCAACAAAATCAAAGTTTTATTTATAACGACAAAAAAGCGTGCAGCAATAACTGGTTTTACGCAATTTTGCTACACGCTATGCAATTATTATAACGATTTCAGCCAAAAATGCAAGACTTTTTTTCGCTCTGAGTTGAAGTAGCCAAAACCGGACTCCTGTGTTATACTATTGCCGTAAAACATGAAAAAGGAGTCTCAAAGACCTGTGAATAAACGAAAATTTTTCTCAACCATCGGCATAGCTTATTTCATGCTGATTCTTCTGATGCTCATATTGCCGGTCATACTGGCGACAATGATTCAGGCAGCCGTTCCCGGCAGCCTGTACCGCTATCCGCTGCTCTACTGGATCGTCTCTCTGGCGCCGCAATATCTGATTGCGATGCCGGTCTGCGTCCGCATCATGCGCCGTCTGCCCGCCGTAAGACTGTACCAAAACCGCCTCGGAGGCGGCGGAGCCTGGTTCTCCACCCTGTGTATCGCAATTTTTATCATGGAAGTCGGTAATATCATCGGCAATCTGGTCAACGCGCTGATCAGCCGTCTGTCCGGAATTGAGATAAGCTCCTCTGTGGAGGAACTCTTATCCGGAAGCAATCTCGGCATAGTCTTCATTTTCACGGTGATTCTTGCGCCAATTCTGGAAGAACTGGTCTTCCGCAAACTGCTGATTGACCGCGTCATTGTATTCGGCGACCGAACCGCCATCCTGCTGTCCGCATTGCTCTTCGGACTGGCGCACGGAAACTTTTACCAGTTTTTCTATGCATTCGGACTGGGGTACCTGTTCGCCTATGTCTATATACGCACCGGGAAAATCGGATACACCATTTCCTTTCACATGGTCATCAACTTCCTCGGAGGATTTGTCAGTTCTTTTCTGTTGGAAAAACTGAATTACAGTCTGTGGAGCAACAGTGAAACCGCTCAGATGATGTATTCCCTGTATACGCATCCCGGCGCGCTGTTGGGTCTCGCGTTATATGTCATCCTTCTCGTCGGATTATCCATCGCAGGACTGGTATTTTTCATCACATCCATCCGGAAAGTAAATCTGAACTCCGGGGAATATGAGATGCCTGCCGGAAAAACAGCAAAGGCCGTTTTCGGGAATGCGGGGATGATTCTGTTTCTCATTATGACGGCTGTAACATTTATAATTGAAATCATGGCATGACACCTGCACTGACGCAACAGTCACTTACCTGTCACCGTAATTTGTTGATGCGTGCCAGTGTTTTCTTATCCTGCCTCTGCCAGTAGAGATAATCTTCCCACGCATCATCTGACCAGATTTTTTCACTCATCCTCTACCTCGATCAACTCATGCGTCTTTCCTTTTCCCGCCCGAAGTTCCCGAACAGATTTTTCAACGTAAGCCAAATTTTCCTTCGAATAAAACGGATCCGGGTTGGAAGTTATATCAAACGGAATACGATTCTCACGCAGCACTGCCTTTACAAAAAGGTTAATCGCGGCAGACGTGTTCAATCCAACATTCGAACAAAACGAGTCAAACCGAATCTTATCACTTTCATCCACTCTTGCTGTTATTGTTGCCTGTGCCATACAAAGCGTCTCCCTTCTGTATGCTATTTGTTTTTAATATATCACTATTGTATGTCAATTGCAATATTTCAAACACTATTGTAACGAAATTTTTATCTCTTCGGCAAATAGTTCACGCTTCACGTTTTTTCTCTTCACGTTCATGTTACTTTTCACAGATAACATTTTTTACATCACATAATTTTCACGCAAAAACTGCCGCGCCAACCATCCTCCGGTCAGCGCGGCAGCTTCATTTACATACTCTGTTGTCTGCTTATCTGCAATTCTATGTCTATGTGTCAGTGACAGCCTCCGCAGCCGGAACAGTCACCACCGCAACCGGAACAACTGCCGCTGCATCCGCTGCATCCTGTTTTGTCTTTATGATGAATCTTGTCATCCAGCAAATACCAGACATCCAGACCGACAATGCCGAAAACAATAATAGCTACGATCACGGTTGACATGACTGACTCCTTTCCTGTAAACAGATCTTTCTTACATTTATAACATATGGATCAAAACAAGTCAATAAATATACTCACCCGGCAGGCAGCTCACTCTGCTCAGACAAACATGTCTGTCAACGCAATCATCGCTGTATTACAGGTCGATGACAGATTTAGGCGGTCACCTCTACACCCGACGTCTTCTGATACGGATTCTTGCGAACCAGCATGTAGATGTAGAACACCAGTATAACGATCGCAACGACCAGTCCGACCGGATGGACATTTCCTGCCACCGCGCAGCCAATCTGATATACGATAATGGATACTGTGTAAGCCAGAATGCACTGGTAACCGATCGCTGCCCAGAACCATTTGTTATTGTTCATCTCTCTCCGGATTGCGCCCATCGCGGCGAAGCACGGTGCGCACAGGAGGTTGAAGATCATAAAGCTGAATGCCGCCAGCGGTGTGTAGGAAGTCTGCAGGGCAGCCCAGATCTCAGTGCCGTCCTCCGCGACTTCTTCAAATCCGCCGTACAGGATACCGAAAGTACCGACAACGTTCTCCTTCGCGATCAGGCCGGTAACCGCTGCCACCGTCGCGCGCCAGTTGCCGAATCCTGCCGGACGGAAGATAATGCACACGGCATTTCCGATCGCTGCCAGAACAGACTCATCTGCATCCGCAACCATGCCGAAGCCTGCGTCCGTCATACCGAATCCCTGTAAGAACCAGATCAGCACGGTAGCCGCAAGAATGATCGTACCGGCACGCTTGATAAAGGACCAGCCTCTCTCCCATGTAGGACGAAGGATCGAACCGACTGTCGGGATACGATACGGAGGAAGCTCCATAACGAACGGAGCCGGATCGCCCGCGAACGGTTTTGTCTTCTTTAACATAATACCGGATACCACGATTGCCGCAATACCGATAAAGTATGCGGATACGGAAACCAATGCCTGATGCTCCGGGAACATCGCGCCCGCGATCATGGCAATGATCGGCATCTTCGCTCCGCATGGCATAAATGTCGTCGTCATAACCGTCATCCGGCGGTCTTTTTCATTCTCAATGGTACGGGAGGCCATAATACCCGGAACGCCGCAGCCAACGCCGACC
>JAJQFQ010000038.1 GCA_021201035.1 Clostridiales bacterium | reverse complement strand
CCGTCCCAGTCACCGATCAGAACTTCATCGGTCGCTTTGCCGTAAGCAATCACCTTGTCCGCATTACCGCTCTTTAACGTATAGGAAAAGTAGAAGATATTTCCTCTGCGAACCGAAAGCGTATCCGCATGAACACTCATCACACCATCATCAACTGTATAATTAATTCCGTCTACGGTCACCGTGCCGGTATAGAGCGTTCCGTCCTTATAATACAGGCCGTCCAGTTCACCCGTGTAAAGCGCTCCGTCCACGTACTGCAGACCGTCCAGTTCGCCGGTATAAAGTACACCGTTCTCATAATACAGGCCGTCCAGTTCACCCGTATAAAGTGCACCGTTCTCATAATACAGGCCGTCGTACAAGCCGGTATATAAGGCCGCCTGTCCCTCCTCGATTGCATAGAGCAGGTCATCGATCACCGCGGTTTCGGCCGCAGCATCCACAACACCGTCCACTACATACCAGACAGCGTCCTCATCGTCCGTCACCAGTCCAGCGTAGTCCGAATCCCAAATGCCTTCTGCGATATAGTAAGTAGTCTCATCCATAGTAACCAGTCCCGTGAAATCACTGTCCACCACACCGCTTACTACATAGTATGTCGTTTCGTCCTCTGTCACCAGGCCGGTATAATCGCTCTGAACCACACCGTCCGTCTCATAGCAGAGTATTGTGTTTCCGTCCGCGTCTGTTTCTTCCGAGAGGCAGGCACCGCTGTAACGAATCGAGAATGTCTTCGTCACCGTGCCGGTGTAGTTGCCCGTGCCGGTCACTGTCACGGCAGCCGTGCCGTATGACGCATTGTCCGCATAGGTCACCGTATAATCCTCATCCTGCGTCAGCGTGGTTCCGTTTGCGGTCACAGTCACTGCGGGTGTCTGCACCTGTGCTTCCTCAGAATCCGCATCAATCAGACACAACTCTGACGCGAGGGTGACCGTCACATCCTCATCTGTCAGGCTCTTGCCCTCGATGGTAAACTCACCGGTTACCGTTCCCTGATAAAGTCCCTTCGCGGTAATTGTGTAGGAAGCCGTACCGGCATTTGTGTTGTCCTCGTACACGATATCATAATCCGTATCTTCTGTAAGTGCAGCAGAAGTCCCATCCTCCGCCGTCGCCGTCACAACAAT
Organism: Clostridiales bacterium; assembly: GCA_021201035.1. Taxonomy (GTDB): domain Bacteria; phylum Bacillota; class Clostridia; order Lachnospirales; family Lachnospiraceae; genus Eubacterium_I. The sequence goes on along the minus strand of JAJQFQ010000038.1, from coordinate 6,815 downwards.
TGCAGGCGTCAGGGCAGAGCCCGTATAAGTCAGATCCTCACCGTTCGCCACAACCGTCGTCACAGTAAGGGAAATGCCCTCAATCGCGGTCAGCACAGAAGATGTATCCTCGTCCTCACTGCCGTCGCTGCTGTTATCGTTACTGCTGCTGTCGTCACTATCGTCACTCACATCCACAGTCGTCGCCGACAGCTGCCAGAACCCGTCCGTCAGGATGTCAATGTCTACAACATCGAGCACGCTGTTAAGGTTCTCCTCCGTGATTTCATAATTCTCGGATCCCTCCACGATGATATTGTCATAAGCATCTACCGTCTGACGCTCATCAGCCACATATACTGTACCGGCGTCATATTCAAGAAGCTCTTTGGAAACATGGAGATCTGCGCCTTCCGTCAATTCTCCGACAATGTGCAGATACACTGGGTAAATAACATTTTCCCGAAGTCCAGTATATTCTCTGGACTGCGTACCTGTTTGAATCGTGTACTCTTCATTCCAGTCTTCATCGTCATCAATATACCTCGATGCAGCCAAAAGAATGTCATCATCCACATTGCCTGAAACTACCGGAGAACCGGAGACATTCAAGACACCGGATCCATAGAAGTTATAGCCGCTTCCAATCGAACTGGTACGACTTCCGCCCGCATAATTCGAAACAAATATTCCGCTGCCGCCCGCATAAGCATAATTATCGGTAATTGTTCCGCCTGACAGATTTAAAACCGGCACACCTTCAGCTACAGATACCATAGTGTTAGCGCTTCCCGCACCAGCCACATAAATACCGCCGCCGTAACCGTTTGTTTCAAGCGATGTTTTCAATGTTTGCTGTGCATTATCAAAGTCCACATCGTCATCCGGTGCTACCCGATTGCCTTCAATCGTCCCGGATGTCATATTAACCGCAGCTCCATTGCTCATATAAATGCCGCCGCCAGAACCAGAACTATACCTGGTAATACGGGCAGTATTATTGCGTATGGACGCACCATTGATATTCAGCGTCGGATATGTAGAGCTGGCACTCATATAAACTCCGCCGCCCCACATAGACTCATTATTCTCGATCGCCACATTCTCACCATCAAGTGTTACTGTGCCGCCAGCAATATACATGCCGCCGCCGGCTCCGCCAGTATAAACATCCGATGTTCCTTTTCCAAGCGCTATATTATCAGAAATGGTTGACTGTCCGGAAATAATCACGGTTCCCGCCGTATAGATTCCGCCGGCATTCGAACCAACCACGTTGCCTGAGACAGTACCGTCCGTAATCACAACCGTTCCGGAAGTTCCATTATAAATTCCTCCTGCCGTAGTCCCCGTATAAGATCCCACATTGGTTTGCTGTGCATAATCCACGTTATTGGTAATCGAACCACCGTCACTAATCACCAACGTTCCTTTATTGTCGACACCCAGCCCGCTAGCAGATGTGGCCGCGATCGCGTTGCCATCGTCATCTGTCACGCTGCTGTCATTAGCGGTATTACCTGTAACCGTTCCGCCCGCGATCGTCAGCGTTGAATTTTCAGCATTACGGATACCGACGCCATAAACTGAGCCGCTGACCGCGTAACCACCTGTGACAGTTGCTCCTTCGCCGATCGTCAAATCCGCGCCGGACAATGCCTCAATAACCCGCCCCTTTTGTTGCGCATCCAACGTCACATTCGTCAACTCCAATGAGCCTCCAACATAAAACATCGTGTCCATCTCCGTGCCGGACAGCGCGGTTCCCGCCATGATGCTGTAGGTATGATCACCATCGCTCGTAATCGTCGCATATCGTCCGCTGTTGAGCAATGGCTGTTCCTCCAGAACGATGTCCTTGTCAAGAATGATATTCGTCGTTCCTCCTGTGCTATCTGCACCATCGGTACCGGTTGCCCGATTGGACGCATTCTCCAGATATGAAATAAGTTCCGCGCTGGTCGACACATGGAATGTTCCGCCTGTTCCAGTCGGTTCCCTTCCAGCAACCTTTGCCGTACCATCTTCATAAATCAAATCATATTCTGAATCCTCGTAGTACAATTTCGAAAAATCGCTCTGCGTCATGGTATAATCTGAGTCCGCATCGCCCTCGATTGCTGCATAGGTGCCTGTACTGGTCGCCTGCGCGGATCGGAATCCAACGCTGGCTTCCGCCCCAAGCGCACTGGTAAGATAAGCGGCATAACGTGATTTAGTAGATCTGCTGTAAAAATTACTGTCCTCCCCGTTCAGCGTATTTTCGATAATCTGCATATCTCCGCCCATATAAATCACAGCACTATACAAACCGGCGCCATAGGCCGCGTTCGTTATTTCACAGTCAATCACATTATCCGTGATACTCACATCCTCAAACACAGGTCTGTATGCTGCGCTTGCACCGGCATTAGCTGTATAAATTCCCGCACCATTAGCATATGTTGCGTAACCAGTGATACTATTACCAGTCACGGTTCCTCCCTGCATCTTCACATCAGCTGCTGCAGCACCGCCACCATATATGCCAGCTCCGTACGCATAAGTTGAACTACTCATATGTTCAATTCTGTTTCCGCTGATCGTTATATCCTTCCAGGCAGTTTCAGGTTCCTCGGCATTAGAATACAAACCCGCTCCCGCGGCATTCCCATACATATTTATTATAGAATTGTTTTCAATATAACACCCTTCCATATACAAACGACTGGCCATACAATATATACCAGCTCCGTTAGCATAGCAACTGGTATCTTCTGATGTCCCTTTAATTACATTGTCTGAGACATGACTTCCTTCATATAAGTACACAGTACCTGTTCCAAAATTACAAATACCCGCGCCAATGGCATGATATTTCGAAATCACAATAGTATTATATCGTACATAACAGTCGTTTTTCATTATCAGAGCAGCGGCATCACGCATTAAAATCCCGGCTCCTATATAGTTATAAGCATGCGTTGATGTCAGATAGCCATTTTCAACAATCGCATTAGATTCCATAACCAGCGTACCGTCACTTACATACACTGCCCGCCCCTGCTCATTTGCATCGATGGTAACATTTGTCAATGACAAACTGCCGTATATATTGACGAAACCTGTACTTACCTTTTCTGTGGCGCTGTCTGAACACGCCGTACTGTCAGCAGCCTGAAAAATATACTCTGTATCATCCGACCCTTCGAGCGTTACACTGATGCCAGCCGGCACCGTCAACGGTTCTTCAAAGGAATAGACAACTTCATCCTCTCCCTCTGCCGCCTCTGCGGTCAGATAGATCGTGACATCCTCCGTCGCGTCATTGATCGCGGTCTCAATCGCGGAAACCGGATCTTTCGTATCTCCGTCTATCGTGATGGATGTTCCGGCGGATTCCTCCTGTGTATCCTCCGCAGCGGTCGAATCATCCGCCGCCAGAGCTGTGTATGACGGAACCATCGACACGGAAAGAGCTGCCGCCAGCATCCATGCCACCACAGAACTTCTTTTTCGTTTTAACATAAATTCCTCCCAAAGTCATTGAGGCAGACATTTTCCGTTGCTTTCCTCCCATCTGCTTCGTCCGCCTGATGATTCCGCGCGCAGCCAAAATTTGCGCGCGGAAATGAATACGTTGTCGGAATTGGCCAAATCCCTTATATTTATACGTCCGCATATAACGGTGAGACGCAAAATATCTTATTCACCTATTTTTTTAGGTATGACAACATCATTTTAGCCTAAAGTTTTAGGTATGGCAACCGCTTTCCGCGGGAATACTTATTCTGTTTTCGGGATTAGTTATTCCGGTTTCGGGATTAGTTATGTTTTTACAAAAAAAAGATATTGAAGGGCGAGGCGTGCGTGTGTTACACTAGACCCATATCAATCATGCAGTGTCATATACGCATTTCCGCCTTTCGGGAGGAGGAGATGTTTATGGGGATCATTTCACCGAAGTATGACTATTGCATGAAGGAATTGTTTTCCAATGAGGTCATCCGCAGGCATTTCATCAGCGAAGTGACCGGTATTCCCATCGAGGATATCCGCACCGCGCGGTTGGCGAACACATTCCTGTGGAGGCGTTACCGGAAGCAGAAACAGGGCATCCTGGATGTCCTTGTGGAGATGAATGACGACACGAAGGTCAATATCGAGCTGCAGGTTACTGTATTTAAGCACTGGGACAAGAGGAACCTGTTTTATCTTGCGAAGATGTATACGGACGATCTGCGTATGGGGGAACATTACGGTCGGCTGAAGAGGTGCATCTGCATCAGCATTCTGGATTTTGATCACACCGGAAACGCCAGTTATCACACGGACTACCGTCTGCGGGACAGGAATGGCAAAGATTTTTCGGATCAGTTCGAGATACATATCATCGAATTGAGAAAGAAATTAGATAACTCAGAGCTGTCGAACTGGATCCGGTTGTTTAACGCGGAGAGTGAGGAGGATTTGGATATGATCAGGACAAAGAACCCCGGCATTACCGAGGCGATTCGGGAGGTCAGGATTATGAGCCTGGGGAAAAGGATGCGCCTGCGCCATGAGGCTCATCTAAAGGAGATCCGGGACCGGAATGCCCGGGATGAATATGTGCGTGATGAGGGTATCGAGCAGGGTATTGAACAGGGTGCTGAGCAGAAAATGATTTCACTGGTAGAAGGGAAGCTGGCGCTCGGCCAGTCCGTGGACCAGATCGCGGAGGATCTGCTAGAGACCCCCGATCGGATTCGGGAGCTCATGGCGCGGTTCCGGAAGGATAATCCCTGAGATTTCTGTAATCGAACAGGAGGCATCTTTTGCCCCATACTCCCTTGCGCGGGACGCGTGCAGCAAAGCTGCAAAATTCCCTTACACGCCCCTGTGCATATTCATAAGGGCGGCGCATGCCCCGGATATCCCGGTTCATGCGCCGCCTTTTTCTTTTGTATCCTATTAATTTCTCTTTTTCAGCTTATTCGCCGTCCAGTATATCGCTCAGCTCGCTGCTGCTCAGGCTGTGACGGTAGAATGTCTCATAGAACTCCCGTATCTCTTCCTCCATGGCGGTGTCGGAGTATGTCTCGTCTCCCCAATACAGATTCGAGATCCACACAGACTCAAGCACGCTCTCCACGGAGCCGGTCAGCCAGTCCCCGCAGCCGAAAGGATTAACGACGATGTCATAATCCTGCCGCTGTGTCGTGTAGCGGTTTACAACCAGCGACCGCTGCCCGGTCAGATTAGCGGCAATTGAAATATTCATGCCGTCAACCTCGATTCCCCATGTACGGATTGCGTACAGGCTTCCGGCATCCGCTTTTTCCGTCTCCAGTTTCGAGGCAAGCTCAGCATTTGCCGCGATGACATAGGGGAACCGGCTCGTGCCCAGCCATGCGTAATCGCCGGAAACATACCAGGGACTGCTCGATAACTGAGCCGTATGTCCCAGCCCTGCCCACATACTGTACCCACTGATGATATAACTGCTGCTCGCGATGGTAAAATCGCCGTAATCAATATCACCGGAGACGGAATAACCGACTTCTCCTGTCGCAAATGGACCCAGCGCCCCGAAACCGGAGCTGACACATACGCCATCCTGATTCTGATCCTCATCCGTCAGACTGGATGCATAAAGAGTATAAAACGGTATATATACAGTATACTCCTCCTCCGTCGTAACATGAAACGGCGCCGTATTCATCACTCCTGCAACCGTCATATAATAGGAAGCCGGATTCGACACTGCGTTCCGATCCACAACCGCGCCGCTGGACTGGGAGACATAGGTCGTCCCATTGTAAGAATAAGTGAAGGAGAAGCTGTCGTCCCAGTCATACAGGATCATAGTATAATCCCCTTTAGATATCGTTTTGGATATATTGGTAAAATAAGCGTTAAAACTGGATCCCGTGGCGGTTCCCAGACCGAATTGGAACGCTCCCTTCCGGCTCTGCACCTCGGTCACCAGATCCGACTCATAAGCTACATACTCTTCCGCCAGTTCCACCGAGGTCGTGTCGCCCACGGCATGATCATCCAGCAGCTGCCCTACGGTCTCCACCGCGGCGTCAATATTATTCGAACTCGTCAGCGCCGACAGCGTCACAATATAGATCTGCGCCTCCTTCAGCTGCGTCTCCTGATCGCTGCTGAAATTCGTCTCGCCTGAAATCTCCAGCACGCAGTCCGGATTCAGCTCCAACAGCTGCGCAAAGCTCTCGTCGCTCATCGCCGACGAGCCGTCGCCGCTCCAGAGAGACGCGACCTCCGCAATCCCCTCATCGGCAAAGACAGACTGCACCAGTGTATTTCCAAGAAAATCCGACGACGACCCCAGAAGTACACCCTCACCGCCCAGCATCTGCGTGATCAACGCGGCCTCGCCCGCCGCCACGATCGTGCTGACGCTGTCGGGCAGTGCAATCAGGTTTCCGTCCGTATCATAGATCTGCTTCCGCGGCTCCTCCGTATCCTCTCCGGCACTGTTATCACCCTCCTCAGAGGTAGTGCCCTCCTCATCCTGCTGATTGCCCTCCGAATCAGAATCACCGTTTTCGGAATCATCCGGTTGATTCTCGCCATCCTCCGGAGTTTCCGCGTCCTGCGGCTGGCTGCCGGACGTATCGCCATCACCCGACGGTTCCGCGTCACTGTCCGGATCAGTTGCATCAGCTGCTTCACCGCCGGACGTTTCCGTCTCACCGGCGGCATTGCCGCTGACCTGACTGCTGCCGGTTCCCTCATCGAAATCGTTCGCAATCTGGTTCGTACCGGTCTCCTCCGCCGACGCGCCCTGCGCTACTTCCTCCGTATTCGGCGTCTCCGTCTCGTCCGCCTCCTCAGGCGCGGTCTCC
>JAJQFQ010000086.1 GCA_021201035.1 Clostridiales bacterium | reverse complement strand
CTGCCGGGATCGTAAAGTATAAGCGCCGCCGGCAGATGACCATGAAAAAGCTGGAGAATGAACAGCAGAACATGGTTCGCATCACAGATATTCTGACAGAACTGGAACGTCAGGTCGGACCGTTGGAACGCCAGTCCGAACAGGCGAGGAACTGGTTAAGGAAAAAAGAAGAACTGAAGGGGATGGAGATCAGCCTGTTCCTTGCCGAGATGGAGCGTGTGGAGCAGGAAAGCCGGGTTGTCGGCGAAAACTGTGCGATCGCCGAAGAACAGCAGCGCGCGGCGTCGGCGGAGTATGAGCAGATTCGGATGCAATATGAAGATCTGGAACATCGGATACAGGAAAATGATGCCCGGATTACCCTCCTGCAGGGTCAGATCAGTGAAAATGATGTAGAACGCGAGAAGCTCGAAGGCCGGGTGAATGTCCTGCGGGAACAGATCCGGACGATTGAGCAAAGTGAGGCGCATGTAAAAGAGCGCATGGATGATCTGGGGGCTGACATCGAACGCCGTCAGAAAACCGGTCGTCAGTACAGTGATGAGAGAGAAGAGATTCTTCTTCAGATTACCGAAAAAAATGAGGAGAAGAAGCGGCTGACGGAGATTCTGGATGAACCGCAGAAAAAGACAGCGTTGTGTGAGCAGAAGATAGAGAACGGGAATCGTGAAATCCGGGAGCTTCTGGACGCGCGAGCGGCGATTGAGGGAGATCAGCAGCGTTTTCACACGCTCATGGAGCAGGCGGATATCCGGAAAGCGCAGCTGCATCAGCAGCTGATTGAGCGGCAGAGTACCGGGACGGATGTTCAGGGTCAGCTGCAGGAGCAGGAAGGTGCGCTTGATGCCCTGGAGCAGAAAATCCTTTCCCTGGAAAAGAAAAAAATCTCCGTAAGTGAAAAACGCAGGAAATGGCAGCAGCAGGCGGAGGAACTGAGCGCACAGCTGGATGAGGCGCGTCAGCAGTTTCACCGGGAATCTTCCCGTCTGGAGTCATTAAAAAATATCGCGGAGCGCTATGACGGCTATGGAAACAGTATTCGCCGTGTCATGGAGCGAAAGGCGGATACACCGGGGATTCGCGGCGTGGTCGCCGATCTGATCCGGGTAGAGAAAAAGTACGAAACGGCGATCGAGACCGCGCTGGGCGGCAGTATCCAGAATATTGTCACGGACAATGAGGATACGGCCAGGCGCATGATCGCTTATCTGAAGGAAAACAGATACGGCCGTGCGACATTTTTGCCGCTGACTGCCGTGTCGGCACCTGATCAGGTTCCGGCGAGAAAAGCGCTGCATGAGGAAGGCGCTGTCGGGATGGCGGATACACTGGTGCAGACGCAGGAGGAGTATCGCGGCGTGGCCGGTTATCTTCTGGGACGTATTCTGGTGGCGGACACGATCGGACACGCGATTTCCATAGAGAAAAAATATCATTATTCCCTGCGTATTGTCACGCTGGAGGGAGAGTCTTTGCAGCCGGGCGGTTCCATGACCGGCGGCGCTTTCCGAAATAACAGCAATCTGTTGGGAAGAGGCCGGGAAATTGAGGCTCTGGAAAAGAAGATTCAGTCTCTGAAAAAGCAGGGCGGGAAAATCCGGGAACGGCTGGAGGAAGTCCGGACGGCTGATGAACTGCAGAAAGAGGATTTTGAAGAGATTCAGACAGCGCTTCAGGATTTTTATATACGAAAGAATACACTTCAGGTGGAAGTAGAGCATCTGCGGGAGGAGCAGGCACAGCAGGAGGCATTTTACAGGAATATACAGGAGGAAATCCGTGCACTGGAGGATGAGAAGAGCGAGGCTGAGTCAGACAGACAGCAGATCCGGTTAAGAATCAGCGGATCCAGACAGCGGGAGGCGGATATTACCGCGGAGAATGAAACGCGGACAAAGGAACTGGAGCAGTTGCATGCAAAGGCAGATGCCCTGCAGTCAGAGATTTCCGGTGTGACGGTCGCCATTGCTGAGCTGCAGCAAAAGGCAGATTTTTCTGCGGAAAATATACAGCGCGTATCGGAGGAGATACTCGCGCTGCATCAGATGCAGCAGGAGATTCTTCTGAACGCTTCCAACAGCGGGCAGGAAATTCAGGACAGAGAACAGAAAATCCTTCAGATCACCGAAACCTGTGAGGCGGCGAAACAACAAAAACAGATTCTGGAAGAGCAGCTGGTCGTCAGTGTTTCGGAAAAAGGAACCATGTCCGGCGATCATAAGAAGCTTCTTGACCGCAGGGAAACACTGACACAGGATCTGGGACGGTTGGACAAAGAGCTCTTCCGTCTGAATGACCGGAAGGATAAACTGGAGCATGACCGGGAGAATCAGACGGATTATATGTGGAAGGAATATGAACTGACACTTCATGAGGCGGAAAAGTTGCGCACGGAGGATTCTCCCGGCACGCCGGAACTGAAAAAACAGATTTCCGCCGTGAAGGATGAAATCCGGAAGATGGGCAGTGTCAATGTGAATGCCATCGACGAATATAAGGACGTCTCGGAACGTTATACGTTTCTGCGCGGACAGCATGAGGATCTTTTACAGGCGGAAAAGACGCTGCAGGATATCATCGCGGATCTGAACGAGGGAATGAAAAAGCAGTTTGCGGAGCGTTTTGCCGATATTCAGACAGAGTTTGACAAGGCGTTTCGTCAGCTGTTCGGCGGCGGGAAGGGCACGCTGGAGCTGGCCATGGAGGATGATAAGGATATTCTTGAATGCGGTGTGCGTATTATCGCCCAGCCGCCCGGGAAAAAGCTGCAGAATATGATGCAGCTTTCCGGCGGTGAGAAGGCGCTGACAGCGATTGCGCTTTTGTTTGCAATTCAGAATCTGAAGCCGTCGCCGTTCTGTCTGCTGGATGAGATTGAGGCGGCATTGGATGACTCCAATGTCGATCGCTACGCGCGGTATCTGCATCAGCTGACAGAACATACGCAGTTTATTGTGATCACTCATCGGCGCGGAACAATGACGGCGGCTGACCGGCTGTACGGTATCACGATGCAGGAGAAGGGCGTATCTACGATGGTGTCGGTAAACCTGATTGAGAAGGATCTGGAGGAATAAATATGAGTGAAGAAAAAAAAGGTTTTTTTAAGCGTCTGGTCAGTGGTCTGACAAAGACGAGAAACAATATCGTGTCCGGATTTGATTCGGTGTTTAAAGGATTTTCTCATATCGACAATGAATTCTATGAGGAGATTGAAGAGATTCTGGTTATGGGTGATATCGGCATCCGGGCGACGGAAGAGATTATTGAGAACCTGAAGCAGAAGGTAAAGGAGCAGCACATTAAGGAACCGGAGGACTGTCGGCAGCTTTTGATCGACAGTATCCGCGAGCAGATGCATACGGAGGAAGCGGCATACCGGTTTGAGCAGGAGAAGTCTGTGGTTCTCGTGATCGGTGTCAACGGCGTTGGCAAGACGACGACGATCGGCAAGCTGGCGTCAAAGCTGAAGCAGCAGGGCAAAAAGGTCATTATGGGCGCGGCGGATACATTCCGCGCGGCGGCCGGTGAGCAGCTGACAGAATGGGCGCACCGTGCAGGCGTGGAGATCGTCGGCGGACAGGAGGGTTCGGATCCGGCTTCCGTAGTTTATGATGCGGTGCAGGCGGCGAAGGCGAGAAACGCCGACGTGTTGTTGATCGATACGGCCGGCAGGCTGCACAATAAGAAGAATCTGATGGAAGAACTGAAGAAGATCAACCGGATTCTGGAACGGGAATATCCGGACGCGTTTCGGGAGACACTGGTTGTATTGGATGCAACGACCGGTCAAAACGCATTGAACCAGGCGAAGCAGTTTTCTGAGGCGGCTGAGATTACCGGCATTGTACTGACAAAGATGGATGGTACCGCGAAGGGCGGGATCGCCGTGGCGATTCAGTCTGAACTGGGTATCCCGGTGAAGTATATCGGAGTGGGCGAGACCATCGATGATCTGCAGAAATTTGATTCGGATGCGTTTGTGGATGCGCTCTTTCAGGTTGCGGAGTGATCCGGGTTATATTGATTGCCGACGGATTACGGGTGGCTGATGTGCCAGTAAGGAGGAAACGATATGAGCGAAATGCTGACGCTGGACCGTTTTGAGGAAGCCAGCGGGATTGTAAAGGAAGTGACGCAGGAAACGAAGCTGGTCTACAGTGAGTTTCTGAGCCAGAGAACCGGAAACAAGATTTATTTAAAGCCGGAGAACATGCAGTATACCGGCGCCTACAAGGTGCGCGGCGCCTATTATAAGATCAGCACTTTGTCGGCTGAAGAGAGAAGCCGCGGCCTGATTACGGCGTCAGCGGGCAATCATGCGCAGGGAGTGGCCTATGCGGCGCAGAAGTTCGGGGTGCGCGCAACAATTGTCATGCCGACCACGACCCCTCTGATCAAAGTGAATCGCACGAAGGGATACGGCGCGGAGGTTGTTCTTTACGGGGACGTCTATGATGAGGCCTGCGAGAAGGCGATGGAGCTGGCGGATGAGTACGGCTATACCTTCATTCATCCGTTTGACGATCTGGCGGTGGCGACCGGACAGGGGACAATCGCCATGGAGATTTTCAAGGATCTTCCTTTGGTGGAATATATTCTCGTGCCGATCGGAGGAGGCGGTCTGGCGACCGGCGTATCCGTACTGGCAAAGCTGTTGAATCCCAAAATCAAAGTGATCGGTGTGGAGCCGGCTCACGCGAACTGTATGCAGGAATCCATCAAAGCGGGAAAGGTTGTCACGCTGCCGAACGTCAGCACGATTGCGGACGGTACGGCCGTAAAGACGCCGGGTGAGAAGATATTTCCGTATGTCAGCGAGAATCTGGACGATATTATTACCGTGGAAGATGATGATCTGGTCGTGGCTTTTCTGGATATGGTGGAGAATCACAAGATGATCGTGGAGAACTCCGGACTCTTAACGGTTGCGGCTTTAAAACAGCTGGGCGTGAAGGATAAGCGTGTCGTTGCCATCTTAAGCGGCGGAAATATGGACGTGATCACGATGTCCTCCGTCGTGCAGCGGGGACTGATTTTCCGCGACCGCATCTTTACCGTGTCCGTACTGCTTCCGGATAAGCCGGGTGAGCTGAGCCGGGTGTCCGGTCTGGTTGCCGAAAAACAGGGCAATGTCATCCGTCTGGAGCACAATCAGTTTGTTTCATCGAACCGGAACGCCGCGGTGGAGCTGCGTATCACGATGGAGGCGTTCGGCACGGAGCATAAGAATGAGATCATTCATGCACTGGAAGCGGCTGGGTATGATGTGAAGCTGGTGCAGGCGGTTCTGTAAGAACAGAAGAAGATATGGAAAAATGCGCAATGAGACATTTACCGGCGAAGAGGGAAGATCCACGACCGGTGGGACAGTTCCTTCGCTTTTGTAATAGATTACACCAGCAGTGATCATCTGACACAATACAGGGAATATATTATCATGAGATGACACCGACAATAAAAGCCGGAAATATAGATGTTGGAATCTGTATTTCCGGCTTTAGTTGTTTGGGGAATGATTGTTTTTCTGGAAGCCCCTTTTCCGTAGGAATCGAAAACAACGAGCCGGGAAAATCGTCCTTCTTTTGATCTCTTTCAGGAGGCGCAGTGAGATTCAGATGCCGGTTGTAGCATTTTGAGGTCTGCAAATTGTGATTTAGAGGACAACATATTGAAAAGCATATTTTTTGTGATACACTTCATAGATGAAGTATTATTTCAGATAATATGATCACATAATTGATGTTACTGTAAAGTATCACATAGACAATAATGGAACATTTCAAATGGGAGATGCCTGGGTGAATTGCAGATGAATCATAATGAAGACAGAATGTCAGAGTTTATGACGAAACTTAATGAAGGCAAATATCAGGAGACGGAATCTTATTTGCTGGATTTAGAGGAAGAGGAGTTACGGGATTATTTTGTCAAAATCTCTTCAGAAACGAGAAATATATCCATTTACAGCTTTGTCCGATATATGTATGAAAAGACAGGGGAGAGGAAGTGGCTGCTCACTGCCATTTCTGTCGCCCGGCGCGGTCTGACATGGCTCAGGGGAGGAGCTTTCGTCGCTTTGTTTCACTGCAGACAGCTTCTCGAGGCTGAACCGGAGAATCAGCCGGTCACTGCCCTGATGGAAGAACTGCAATGTATTGAACAGACGCCATGCAAAAAGGTAAAGAACAAAGACTTCTTTTACGCTTTGATACAGGGAGATTATGAGACAGCAACGCGGTTCTGTACAGACAGAAATTTGTGCGGTAAACTGGTGGGCATGGCCTGTGATACAGATAGCTTGTGCGTATATAGTTTTACAAGGTACATGTATGAAAATACCGGCGAAATGAAATGGCTGGAAATTGCTGAAACGATTGCAGAGATTGCCATGTGCTGGATGGAAGGCGGTTATTCTGTCGCTTTGTTTCATCATAGAGAACGGCTGGCACGGGAGCAGACATATGCTTCACAAAAACAGCTGCAGCAGGGGAATCTTTTGAAAAGAGCTGCAGCGCAGGATCGTATATATAAAGTATGGAAAGGTCTGTTGTTTTTCTGGGAAATTCCGGAAAAGCTTGTGGATGATGAGGAAGCCCTGGAAATCGCATCCGTAGTGGTACGAAAAGAACCCCAGAATGACCTGGCTTTGCGTGTCTTTAAGCGAAACGGCCGTGCATTGCCTGATTTGCAGTTGGCGGGTGAGTCGGTGCCGAAGGAATTGCTGACCGAGATTATGGAGGGGAAATTCCGGCGTGCCAGAGTATTTTTTCTGGATATGGAAGAACAGAAGCGATATGATATGCTGTTGAAAATGGCCTATGATACCCGGCACAGGAGTATCTCGCTGTTTGTGCATGATCTGATAAGCGCATATCAGGAAAATATTTTGCGGAATAATAATATAGCGTCCGGAAGAAAAACAGAAAGCCTGCGTGTTCCAGACCGGGCCATCGATCTGTTATGTGGCGAGTACAGATATGATGAAGAGTGTTTCAATCTGGTGACAAAAATCATACAGGAGGAGCCGGGCAATCTGTCGGCTCTCTGGATTATGCGGCAGAATCAAAGGATTCTGCCGGATATAGCGATCAGGGAAACCGAAGTTTCGGAAGAGTTGCTCCGGGAGATTAATTGCGGAAATTATCATAAGGCGGCGGAATATCTGCAGGATTTTGATGAAGAGGAACAGAACGACATTCTGGTGAGGCTGCAGTATCAGGTGAAAAACGGCAGCATATTTGTATTTCTGAAATATCTGCATGAAGAGACGCAGGATCCGCGCTGGGATGAACCGGGGCGCGTGGTCGGGGCGATTTTTTCCGCACAACGGGCATCTGGGGTACACAATTGCAAAGTGAATAAACCGGAGCTTCCCGAATATGATATTCGTGTGGTTGACAGACGGCGAAAGAAGCATCCTGATTTTATCATTTTCGAGGAAGGTATGAATAAGGAGAAGGTGGATTATGCCGATCTGCTGATCATTCAGAAGGAAAAAAACAGTAAATATGTGGAGTTCTGTACTGCGGATCAGCGGTTCCGGAAGAGAATTTCCATGGAAACAGCGATGGAGGAGGCGCGATGTCATTCGTTTGTTTTGCTGAACAGGGGACAGGCGGTCAATCTGCACCATGTAAAAAGTCTGAACAGAGGCAGTATAATGCTGGATGACGGGACAGTGATTCCTGTCAGCAAAACGCGTTTACCGGAAATCAGCGGCTGTCTCGAAAGATACTGGTGTTCTGAGGCGGATAAAAGAAAAAATGATTGACAAACTCCAACGTTAGATATTAATATCCGATTTTTGACACTTAGAAGATAAAAAACGGCTCAGGAATGGCGGTTTTAAGGCATTCTTGAGCCATTTTCAAATTCTCGCCGCGCACGTTATGTCACGGGATTTTTGGCCTGGGCGCAAATGTTTCTCATTTTTTGCAGGGATAATCTCCTTTGATGTAGTAAACATCCAGTCGTTTTTTCAGATAGCGGTACACAATGAGGG
>JAJQFQ010000105.1 GCA_021201035.1 Clostridiales bacterium | reverse complement strand
ATTGTAATCTCCGTGGATTTCCCGGACATATTTCCCGAATATTCCCTGTATTCCATATGCTCCGGCTTTATCCATGGGGTCTCCCGTCCGGATATACTCCCATATCTCCTGGTCTGTCATGGGATAAAATGTCACGTCTGTTTTTTCATAAAAAAGATGTTCAGTACAGCCGTCCGAATTGATTCGAAGCAGGCAAACGCCTGTATAAACCTGATGTGTTTTTCCTGACAGAGTTTGCAATATACGGTACGCATCCTCCTCATCGGCCGGTTTGCCGAGAATCTGATGACCGTATGCGACAACCGTATCGGCGCCTATGATAAGCAGGTCATTTTCTGTTAGTTTCTGCTGCACTGCTTTTGCTTTCTGTTGCGCCAGTTCCATGACAACCTCAGAGGGAATTATTTTCGTAATGATTTCCTCGCCTTTCGACGGGATGACTTCAAACGCCAGTCCCATCCGTTCCAATAATTCTTTTCGTCTCGGAGAAGCCGAGCCAAGTATGATTTTCATGTTCGTATCCTTTCATGCTATTCTCAAGACAAATCCTCAAATCCAAAATAATCTGTATCCGTTTCCCAGTTTCTCTTCACATCCTATTTAATCGAAATCACCTGATCCAGCCGGAAAGAGTAAATCAGCATCTCCTTCACTTTTTTATCCGTAAAGCTTCGATCCAGTGCTTCCGCATACAGCCGCAGCTGTTCCTGATAACGAAGCACCAGCTCCCGCGGCGTATTCACCCGGTCCGTCTTATAATCCAGAAGAACAATCCCGTCATCCTCCTCCCAGAAAACGTCAATAATTCCCTGTACCAACACCGGCTCATCCGAATCCGTCTCATTCCAGATCCGATACGCCGGCAGCGTCATAACAAACGGCTGCTCTTTCGTCAGAAGGTTCTGTCTGGCGCTCTTTTCCATCCGACCGGCTATATCCGTTGCCAGAAAATGATACAGTTTATCCGTATTCAGAAGCTCCGTCTCCTGTTCTTCCATACGTCCTTCCGACAGCAGCTGATGGATGTATGTACGCAGCCAGGATTGTGCATCAGCTTCATTCAGTTCGGCAAAATGCTCCCATATCGGATCCGAGAAATCCAGACATTCCAGAAAACGATGAAACGCGGTTCCGCGAAGCGCCCCCCTGTTTTCCTCCTGTTCCTGTACAAACCTGGGAATATAGGGAATCGGTATCTCCTCCTGAAACAAATTCTGACTTCCGTCTGCTTCCAGCAAATCCCGTGCCTCCTCCATCGCCCGATGTTTGATCTCGGAAACTGACACCTTCTGTTTTCTGATCTCACCCTTCTCATACGGATAAGACCAGGACAGCCTCTCTGCCACCTTTGCATACACGTCGGCATCGACCTGTTCGAGTTCTTTTTCCAGCGTTCTTTTCCGTGCAAGGATTCCTGCCTGTTTTTTCTGTTCACTCTCCACCCGTTCTTCCAGCCCGACCGTCTGCAGCGGATACTGATTCCCATAAGTAACGAGCGCCGGAAGCACCCAGTCCCAGGCGCAGCGCGCATCCATACGGACACTGAAATCCAGCTTATCATATGGATCCATGCGTTCCCCTCGTTCCGGAACCTTTTTCGGATTCATACCAGTCAATATCAGTTTTTGCTTTGCGCGTGTCATAGCCACATACAATACGCGAAGCTCCTCTCCCAGATTTTCCTTTTTCGTCTCAACGGAGAAAATCCGGCGGATCAGCGTGTCAGTCTTCAGCCTTCGCTCCGCGTCCGCCAGCTTCAAACCGACGCCGTACTCCGGATGGAATATCATACTGCTGTTCGCATCTGTCATGTTAAACGGTTTTCCCATCCCGGCCGCAAACACAATCGGGAATTCCAGGCCCTTACTTTTATGAATCGTCATTAAACGCACTGCGTTCTCCTGCTCGCTGACAGTCTCCGCCTCACCGTAATCCACGTCATATTTCATCAGACGGTCAATATAACGGATAAAATGAAACAGTCCGTGATAGCTGGTCTGCTCATAGGCAATCGCTTTTTCCAGAAGCATATCGAGATTCGCACGACGCTGCTCTCCGGCGGGTAACGCAGAGACGTAATTGCGATATCCGGTCTCATCATAAATCTGCTGGATGAGAAGATGAACTGGTGTATACGGCATACGCTCCCGGAAAGAATTCAGGAGATCCCAAAAGCAATTGACTTTATCATATAATTCCTGATCCATACGAAATCCTTCTTCTCCGGTTTTGTCATCCGTTGTTTTATCGGCTTTATCCCTCTTTTCACCGTCAATACCCGTATCTTCCCACCGAATTCCGACTATTTCTTCCACGCACGCATAAAACGGCAGACTCTCATCCGTGATCCTGATCTGTGCCAGCTCATCATCTGAAAAATCTCCAATCGGCGATTTCATCACCGTCACAAGCGGCAGGTCCTGCTGCGGATTATCGATCACCCGCAGCATGGAAAGAACAACCTGCACCTCCTGCGCGGAAAAATAGCCTGTCCGTGAAGCAACCAGAAGTGGAATCCCTTCCTGCTCAAAAGCAGTCTGAAAGGCGTCCGACCAGCCGGACAGCGTACGCAGCAGAATGACAATATCACGGTAACGGCATCCGGCTGTCTGTTGATCGGAAACCATGGTCCGGATGCGCTGCGCGATTACGCGGGCTTCAGTCAGGCGATTATCCTGAACTGACGGATCCGGCTCAACAAGAAGGAATTCCGGATTGTACGGATCTGTTTTTTCCTCTCCGGCAAGTCCATCGGTTCGATCTGAGTCATTCCCATACAATGCCGCATCCGCATCGTACTCCACGTTCCCCAGATCTCTGCCCATAATCCGCCCAAATATGTCATTCACAACGGAAATAACCTCTCCTCCGCTCCGGAAATTCCGGTGCAGGTCTATCCGCTGTGTGTGGCTCTCTGTCAGAGAAAATGTGTCGTATTTTCCCATAAACAGCTCCGGCCGCGCCAGCCGGAAGCGATAGATACTCTGCTTGACGTCACCGACCATAAACATATTTTCATGCTGATCGGGGATACCGGAAACCGCGGTAAGCAACGCTTCCTGCACATAGTTGCTGTCCTGATACTCATCAATCATAACCTCACGAAAATGGTTCCTGTATTCCATTGCGGTGTCCGTCGGCTGCTTCGTTTCAGGATCTACCAGAATCTGCAACGCGTCATGTTCCACATCCGAAAAATCCAGAATATTCTTTTTTGCCTTCTCCTTCGCATATGCCGCAGAAAAAGCTTTGGTCAAATCCACCAGCAGTTGAACCATTGCGCCGGTCTTTTGCATCAATTTCGGCTGATTTCGCATATCGGAAGCAAAATATTTTTCGGAAAAGCCCCTGATCTGCGACTTGACCTGATCGCGGGCAGCTTTCACCGCATTCTTTTTCTCCTCGCTGCCCTCGTAATTCCGCTTCACCGGAAGTGATTTGAAATGAATCTCCTGCAGCGCCTTCTGCCAGCTAAGAAGCCTCGATTTCGGCTCATATTCCTTTCGTTGTTGCTCTGTCTGCATATCTGGAAACCGGGGATCATCTCCATCCGCTGCAGACAGTATAGCTTCCTTCGATCCATCAGCTACAGTCTCATCTAAAAGCGCCTCCAGCTGCCGCAGGTCATCCCGAACCACACTCTCATAATGCTGCGGACCATCCTCCTCCAGTGTAAGCGCATATACCTTTCTGTACTGACCGACCATATCCTCTGCACGCTGCCGCAGATAGTCCAGAAAATCACGCACCCACTTCTTTTCTTCCAGCGCTTCGAGATCTGCCGCCTCATACTGACCGGCGCAGGAATCCAGCCACTCGTCCGGCCACGGATAACTCTGTGAAAAATCATACAGCCGAAGAATCATATCACGGATCGGCTGATCGCTTTTCGCGCCCGCATAACCATCCGCAAAACGCAAAAACGCCGGATCCCGCTCCTGATAGAAATGCTCCAGCACGGCATCGCAGACGTCCTCACGGAGCAGGGTCAGTTCTCCCTCGTCCGCAATACGAAAGCCCGGCTCCAGAGAAATCCGATGAAAATGATTCTGCACCACATGCAGACAGAAGCTGTCAATTGTCGTAATCTGCGCATTATGAATCAGAGCCATCTGCCTCTGCAGATGACTGTCGGAGGGATCCTGATCCGCTGCGGCTTCAATCTCATGTAATACCCGCTCCCTCATCTCAGCTGCCGCCGCGTTCGTAAAGGTCACCACCAGCAGCTCATCTACATCGATCGGATGCTCCGCATCAGTGATCATCGAAATGATACGCTGTACCAGCACCGCTGTCTTGCCGGAGCCTGCAGCCGCTGAAACCAACAGGCTGCGATCGCGCAGATCAATGACCTTCTGCTGATCTGAAGTCCATGCGACCGCGGCTTTTTCTGTTTTATTGAAAACTACCTGTTCTGATTTCGGCATACAACCACATTCCTTTATAAAAATTTTATCATTTTTTATGCTTTTTTTCCGGGGTCAGACCCCGTATCTTCTCCCAGATCTCATCATCCTTCAGATATGTCTCATCATCATATCCGTATCCGGGCATCCGCCGGTCGAACCCGCACACACCGCGGAAACTGCAGTAATCACAGCCGGTACGGTCACCCAGCCGATAGGGATTCACACGAATATCCCCGCCAAGCATCTTTTTCGCAGAGGAATCAATCACCTCGCCGACATACTGCCTCAGCTGATTAAAATCCTCCGTCGAAGCCGCAGCCGTCCCTGTTTTGCTGATGGTCAGGTCTTTTTTCAGCGTGACCGGCACCACGTCAGACTTCCGGTTTGACAAAAGATCCCGATCCATATGAAGCCATGCCTCCTGCTCCAGATTGACAAGTCCGTTCGGCCGCATGTCCGACAGGATTTCCTGAAAGATCTCCTCATCGCTGCACTCCTCCCCTTCCGTCATCGGATCATCCAGGTGAAAATACAGGATACCGGCCGGCACGATCTCCTTTTCCGGATGCTGCTTTGCCAGCAGCTCCATCGCCGCGTTCAGGTAGACAACCAGCTGCAGCTGCATCCCGTAATAGAGAGACAACAGTTGAAACTTCGTACCGCCGGATTTATAATCAACTACTTTTACATAAATCTTATCTTCATTCTCATAAATGTCCAGACGATCCACCGTACCGACGGTCCGCATCAGCGCCTCCGGACTCAGCTCATTCACCTGAGAAAATTCCACCTCATAACCGTCTGGACGGAAATCTCCGCGCCTGATCTGCTCCGTCATGACAGAAATACTCCTCCGCATGATCCTGTAGATGCGTTCCAGCGCATAGGCGCTCCGCGAAGATTCCAGCAGAGATTCGTTCGGCATCTCCAGCACAGCCTCCTCCATCGCCTGCCGCAGAAGCTCCTCCTGCTGCTGATCCGTGACGGAATCCCAGCTGTATGATTTTTCCAGACTGACACAATATTTTCGAAGCACCGAGTGAAACATTGTACCCATATCCAGACTCTCAAACGTAAACTCCTTCCGATCCGCCAGCTTCAGTCCGTACTCCAAAAAATGCGCGTAAGCGCACTTCGCAAACAGTTCCAGACGGGTGACGGAATTCACCAGAACCGTACCGT
Organism: Clostridiales bacterium; assembly: GCA_021201035.1. Taxonomy (GTDB): domain Bacteria; phylum Bacillota; class Clostridia; order Lachnospirales; family Lachnospiraceae; genus Eubacterium_I. Next base: position 2,508 of record JAJQFQ010000105.1, on the reverse strand, counting down.
ACAAAAGCTGTGCCAGCTTTGATTCGAGATATTCACCCTGATAATGCCTAAAATGAGCGTCAAACAAATTCTGAATCTGCGGCGCCCATTCCGACTGCTTCATAAACCACCGATGCAGGGCTTTCCATTCCTGAAATTTTCCTGTTTGATCTGAATCCTGCTGTCGACTCTGCCGCATGGATTCCTCTATCTTCATCAGTCCCGTCACATATGCTTCTGCGCCGCTTTTCGGTGTGACAGCCGGCTGAAAATCCCCCGCTTCCAGCTCATGAACCGTCAGCTTCGGAAACAGCTTCTGCATCATCCCGATCAGATAAGACGGCCGCACCGCTTTTCCTTCCCCATCCATCCGCGCCCAGGTCAGATACAGTGCGTCGGATGGCTTTGTCAGATTCAGGTAGAGATAAAAGCGCTGTAAAAATACCTGTTCCCTCTCTCCGGGCGCCAGCTCCAGTTCATGTTCCTGCATGACTTCGCGGTCATACTGGGACAAAATGCTGCCCCGCTGTGATTTTTTCGGAATCACACCGTCATTCACACCCAGGAAAAACAACACCCGAACCCCGTCCAGTCTTGTACGCTCGATATCACCCAGAATCAGACAATCATTTCCCTGCGGAATAGAACCAACTCTGGTGGAAGACAGTCCGGCTTCCAGAACATCTGCATAATCAGAGATGGAAAGTACCTCATCACCGAGCAGATCCACCATTTTATCAAATAGATCGATCACGATTTTATAAATCTGCCGGTAAGCCGAAGAAAGCCGCTCCTCTCCGTCCGATTCAAACTTCTCCTGTTTTTCACGAAGCTGTCCTTCTGTTTCAAGGCTGCATAGCAGCTGATAAAGCGCCTGGGTCCGTTCCTTTACGGAAGCATCCTTCTTCTGAAATACAGCAACAAAATCCCCCATCTGGGTGCACAGGCGTTCTCTCAGCTGATTCAACACCGAAAGCTCATCCTGCCGGTGCTCTTCCTCCGAACGGATTCTGCCGTGACGGGCGAATGGTTTTCGAAACGGTTTCTCCCATTTTCTCAGACCATGAATTCCTTTTTCGATACAGTAATTTTCCAGCAAATCCGCTTCCTCCGGCAAAAATCCGCACAAACCGGTGCACAGATAGCGGAAAACACTCTCACACGAAAAATCCTTCTCCGCTATCTCCATCGCCGCGCGAATCAGTTCAATCAGCGGATGGTACAGAATCGTTTGCTTCACATCAGTAAAATACGGAATTCCGTACAGAGAAAAAACAGATTCTGCATACTTTTCATACCCTTCCATATTACCGCTGACAATGGCAAAATCCCGATAGCGGTACCCTTTTTCACGCACCAGCGTCTGAATGGACGCAGCGGCAAAACAAAGCTCCTCCTTCGGAGATGATATGGAAAAAAGATTCAAGCGAGAGCCGCACTCGTCCTCGTAAGCTCTGCTTCGTGCACGAAATAAATTCTGTTCCAGATGAGCGAGAACCGGATTCTCTCCGAAGCGGCTTTTTGCGCAGGCATCAATCCTCAACGGATTCTCAATCTCAAATCCTGTTTCTTCTGCCGCCTCAAGCAGTGCATTCACCATTTTATAACTCATATAAAACAGATCCTGCATCTGTACCCGCCGGTTTTTCCCCTGCAAAATCTCCCGTGTATCCAGCGTAACTGTGACATAAATATCACGGACGTGAAGCATCAGTTCCCGCATCAGCTTCACCTGAACCGGAGTAAAACCGGTAAATCCGTCAAAAACAATCACCGCATCTTTCAGTAAAGCGGAATCCGCAGCCGCGCCGCAAAGAACATCCAGCACTTTTTCCGCCGTCACATAATCATCCTGCAGATATTCATCAAAAGAACGGTAAATATACAGAATATCGCTCAGTTTCAACCGTAAAGCACTGTCCTCTTTCAGTTCTGCCAGAAAATCCTCCAGATCGTCCGGTGAAATGCCGTACTGCATGAGTTCGGAAATCATGGACTTCAGCTCGCCGATATATCCCATCTTTGTCAGATTTCCCTTTAAAATCGTGAGATTATGTTCATTTTCCTCCACGATCCGGCGCAGAACCAGACTCTTCCCTGTCTCCTCCATCACCGTATGATGAATGCCCAACTCATCAAACACCCGGTAAGCCAGACGGTCAAAGCTCACCACATCCACATTCAGGATAACCTGATTTTTCGTATGTGCGACCAGACTCTTCTGCGCACGCATGGTAAATTGCTCCGGCACCACAACAAAATAACGCTGATATGGCGCCTGTTCCGCCATATCAGCCGTTTTCTGAAAGATATATTCTGATTTTCCATTCCCGGAATTGCCATAAAGAAAATGCAGTGACATCATTATCCCCCCTGCTAAGGAACTGTCGAAAAATAACTTATGCATCCTGCACTGCCTGATACACGAATCGCAGTTCCTAAAAGCCTCGCCGCAGCTATCTCAGTGCGAAATACGCCAGCACAACTACGCCAAGCGCAATCCGATACCATCCGAAGACCGTGAAATCA
>JAJQFQ010000048.1 GCA_021201035.1 Clostridiales bacterium | reverse complement strand
TCCCGCCGGAAAATAATACATAAGTGGTTACCCTGACCCCATGCTGGTAGCTCAGATTCGTCTCATAGGCCCGGAAACGTTTCAGATCTTCCATGCCCCCGTTCGTGCTCTGGAATTCAAAGTGCTTCCAGCTGCCGTCCTCCATGACAAGGTTAAAGTCCTCAAAGGATTTACGGAGTTCTAACTGCACCGTCTCTGTCGGCGCCGCCCGGATGGCTTTCCCCGGTACCCCCAGATACGGGAGTAGTTCATCCGCGAAGAACTGCATCATGACTTTCAAAGCCGCATCCTCATGCTGTGATGTTTTGTTTTTCTTCTCCAAAAGCTGTCCTTTCCGCAATAGCAGAAAAAACATTTTTATATTCCCACTATAGCAGAAAAAAGATGTCGGGGCAATGGCTTCTGCTTTTTTATTTGATTATAAATAATATTTTATGTCTTTTTTGTTCATGTTGAGATAATCGTCCGATACCGGATGGAATAACCAGAACCAAAAAAGAAAAATCTGCCGTCTGGGGATCAGACAGCGATACTGCTGCTATCAGGAATATGCTGTTCTTCTGCTGTGGCCATCGCCTGATGATAAGATACCACGATCTTCTATCTGACGCAAGAAGATTTTTTCTTTTGTACAGACGTAACGAAAATCCCACCGGATAACTGTGATCCGATGGGACACAATATTTTTCTCTTGTCTACAGAAATGCATTCGCCAGCCGAATATCCTCCGGCGTCGTGATCTTGATATTCCGGTACGACCCCTCAAACAGCCTGACCGGGCAGGACATCATCTGTTCCACTACCATAGCGTCATCCGTAATGCCTTCGAAATCTCCCTTTTCAAACAGACGGTCGTATGCCGTCCTGATCAGACGATAGGAGAATGCCTGCGGGGTCTGCATCTGCCAGACATATTTCCGTTCCGGTGTATCTTTCACAACACACTGCCCGTCCACGATCCGGATCGTGTCCTTTGTCGGCATTCCGGCTGCGCATGCACCATATTCCTCCACACACTGTCTGGCGCGAATCAGAATGTCTTCGTCCGGGAAAGGACGCGCGCCGTCATGGATATAAACGTAATCACAGTCTTCGACCTTACAGAGCGCACGATAGACCGAATCGTAACGCTCTTTCCCGCCTGGAATAATCTGCTTAACTTTCGAAAAACCGTATTTCTCAACGATTTCCTTCCTGCAATATGCATCCTGTCCCTCACCGGTCACGAGAACAACCTCATCCAGGAAGCTCTCCTCAAACGCACGGAGCGCATAGTAAATAACCGGCCGGTCAGCCAGAAGCAGAAATTGTTTCGGAACATCGCTGTGCATGCGGGATCCCTTTCCCGCAGCCAGAACGATCGCAGTGTGTTTCACTGTGCCACCTCCCAATCATCAACGGAATCAACGCTCGCCCAGCCTGAGATTCGGAACAGCATTCAGATCCCAGCCGTGGCGCGTCCCCGCCAGATATTCATAGTAAGCCGCCGCGCCGATCATGGCTGCGTTGTCGGTACAGAAAATCGGCGACGGATGATAAAAATCAATTCCATGTTTTTCACAGGCTCCGCACATACTGCTGCGCAGTACGCTGTTGGAAGCAACGCCTCCGGCGATAGCCAGTTTGCGAAGTCCCGTTTCCTGTGCTGCGTGTATCGTATGCCCGACCAGGACATCTACGACTGCTTTCTGAAAAGATGCCGCGATATCCTCCGGCACGATTTCCAGATGCTTCATTTTACATCCGTTGATATAGTTCAGGACCGCGGATTTCACCCCGCTGAAGCTGAAATCATAAGGGTTGTCCCTGACTTTCGCCTGCGGAAACGTGATGGCTTCCGGGTTTCCGTTCCGGGATGCTTTCTCAATCTTCGGGCCTCCCGGGTATCCCAGTCCGATTGCCCGCGCCACTTTGTCAAACGCCTCGCCCGCCGCATCATCACGGGTTCTGCCGAGAATCTCATATTTCCCGTAATCCAGAACCTTCACCAGATGGGTATGCCCGCCGGAAACAACGAGACATAAAAACGGCGGCTCCAGATCTTTATTTTCTATATAATTCGCGCTGATATGTCCTTCAATATGATGAACACCGATCAGCGGCAGCTTCTTCGCGTAACTGATTGCCTTCGCCTCGGCCACGCCGACCAGAAGAGCCCCTACCAGACCGGGACCGTAGGTTACGCCGACGGCCGTGATGTCATCCAGTCCGACGCCGGCCTCTGACAGTGCTGACTCAATCACCTGATTGATTTTTTCAATATGTTTCCTGGAAGCGATCTCCGGCACAACTCCGCCATACAGCGTGTGCAGCGCGATCTGGGAGGAAATCGCATTGGATAGCACCTCTCTGCCGTTCTTCACAACCGCAGCCGCTGTCTCATCGCACGAGCTTTCAATCGCCAGAATCAATATGTCTTTTTCCGCCATGTTGTATCTCCGTAATATATATCCTTCTATTGACGACACTTTCTAGATAAAATCCAATTCCACCGAACGGCCGTCCGTACCGGGGGAAGCATTCGCAAAAATCTTATGAACATCCTTCATATAGTTTTCCGCGTGAACCAGGGATGGGCTGAAATGTGTCAGCCACATCTCGGAAACCTCCGCACGGGCTGCCAGGGATGCCGCCTCATAAAAGGTCATGTGCTTATACTGACGGGCCTTTGCCTCTTTATCCTTCTCCGCATACATGCCCTCGCAGATAAACAGATCGGCATGCTTCGCAGCTTCAGCAATCAGCGGAGTCGGACGGGTATCCGTGCAATAGGTCACCTTAATTCCGCGCCGGGGCGGTCCCAGTACCATATCCGGCGTAAAGGTTCTCCCCGACTCCTCCACGGTCTCTCCATGCTGCAGACGGTTCCAGAATTTCTGCGGGATATCCGCCGCCGCGGCACGTTCTACGTCGAATTTGCCCTTCCGCTCGATTTCCAGTGTATATCCGTAGCAGATGACATTGTGCTGTACGCGAAACGCCGTGATTTTATATCCGTGTATCCGAATGGTTTCTTCTTTCTGGGACAACTCATAAAAATGAATCGGAAACGGAAGCTCCGGTGCGATCGTCCGCAGCGCATTTACCACGCGTTCGAGTCCCTTCGGTCCGATCATGAGCAGCGGCTCGGTACGCTCCGCATTCCCCATCGTCAGCAAAAGCCCCGGCAGTCCGCTGATATGATCCGCATGATAATGGGTAAAGCAGATCACATCAATGGGATGAAAGCTCCATCCCTTCTCCTTGACGGCAACCTGTGTGCCCTCGCCGCAGTCTATTAAAAGATTGTGTCCGTTATACCGGGTCATCAATGCTGTCAGTTTCCGGTACGGCAAAGGCATCATTCCACCGGTACCCAGCAGGCATACATCTAACATTACATAATTCCGTCCTTTCCATTTCTTTCATATCCGGCGATCTGAAGCATGCATCCTCCATGCTAACATTCAAATATTTCTGTTTCTTCGATTTCATCCGGTGGGATTCGAAACTCCCGCATCCACCGGTCCATACAATCCTCACAGATATCCGCAGACTGGATCACACCGTCTTTCCGGGAAAAATATCCCCACGTCTTTTCCATATGGAAATAATCTTCCATCCGGCATCCTGTCCCGGTCAGAATCACTTTCCCGCAGCAGTTGCAATAAATACAATCTTCATTTCTCATTCTGTTTCTCCTGTGTATGAACTGTACGGCACATCAGCAGCGCATCCTCGGTCGGTCTCCGGTAAAAATTCTTTCGTCTCCCGCACAGTTCAAACCCGAACCGCTCATAGAGACGGACTGCCGCCGTATTTGACACGCGCACTTCCAGAAAAATCCGTTCTGCTGCGCATTCCCCGGCCTGTTTTAATAATTCTGTCAGCAAAGCAGCCGCCGCTCCCTGCCGTCTGTATTCCTCCATTACCGCCACGTTGGTGATCTCACCCTCATCTCCAGCGATATACAGTCCGCAATATCCGATGATCACACCATCCGATCTGCCGGCTGTCAGAAATATATTACTGTTTTGTGCCAGGGCATCCGCAAAACCGTTTTCACTCCACGGCTCAGAAAAAATCTCCCGTTCGAGCGAAGCGACGGACGGGATGTCCTCCGGCTGCATATTCCTGATCAAATATCCCTCAGTCTGCCTCATTCCGAATCCTTCTGAATTTGTCCGATTCGCTGCCTGCGCTCCCGTTCCGCCTGGGACATGCGCAGATAATCCGGACAATGCTCCGCAGTGGATTCCAGCTTTCCTTCTTTTGCATACTGCATGCCGAGATAAGCTACCGCGCCTGCCCGCTGACGGTTCATATGGGCCGGAGCAAAGGAAAACGGGACACGGCAGTTTTCTTCTATATATAATGAAAAAACCGGCACGCCGTCCCCGAGAAAGACAACCGGCTGTCCGACCCGATTCACATCCCCGATGATCTCATCAATTCCCACCGCGCACTGGGGTTTCAAAACCTCCAGCCGCTGATCCGTAAACCGGTAAAGCCCCGTATAAGTCTGATTCCTTCTGGCGTCCATAAGCGGACAGATCAGATCACGGCTTCCCCAGAAATTGCATGCAAGAGCGTCTACGGTAGGCACATGAATCAGCGGCTTGTCCAGTGCAAGACCCAGACCCTTCGCGGTCGCTGATCCGATACGCAGGCCGGTAAAGGAACCCGGTCCGGCCGATACCGCAATGGCATCCAGACTGTCCAGATCCAGTTCAATCATTTTAGCCAGCTCATCCAGCATCGGCAGCAATGTCTGTGAATGAGTTTTTTTATAATGAACCGTATATTCTCCGATCAGATTGTCATCCTCGACCACTGCGAGTCCGGCAACCAGTCCGGAGCTGTCCATCGCCAGGATTTTCATGAATGATGTGCCTCCTCTATACTTATTCTGCGGTAGTCAAATCCTTTTGTCAGGTCTTTCTCGATAAGGATATTCCGCCGACGCTCCGGCAATATGTCTTCGATAAGGTTCGCCCACTCAATGATCGTCACGCCATTTCCGTAAAAATAGTCCTCATAACCGATCTCTTCCATCTCCTCAACATCACCGATGCGGTATACATCAAAATGATAGAAAGGCAGCCGTCCCTCATCATACACCTGCACGATCGTAAACGTCGGGCTGTTCACCGGTTCCGTAATGCCCAGACCGGCCGCGAATCCCTGTGTGAAAACCGTCTTTCCTACGCCCAGATCTCCGTTCAATGTATATACCTCCCCGGGTCCGGCATGCTCGCCGATGGATTTCCCCAGCGCAAAGGTTTCTTCCGATGAAAATGTCTCTGCCTGCATGGCAAACTCATCCTTCCTTCTTTTCGTCTGTTTTTCAAAAGTGATTGTAGTACACTTTTATATTTTTTGCAATGTCAACCTGTTTTCCGAATCATAAAATTTTGAATGTGCTCATCTGCCCGTATTGACATTTCATGTCCAGATGATACAATACTCATCATAAAAGAATCGAGGTGCACCAAATGTACAACCCAAATGAAAACCGCTTCGGCGACCCGGAAGACCAGTTCAACCGGCCGCAGCGAAAATCCTCCCCTATGGCATCAGCCGCCATTGCATGCGCAATCATCGGCATTATCACCACATTGACTGGCTTCTTTGCCATCCTGTTCGGCTCACTGGCGATTCTGTTTGCGGTGCTCTCCAAAGGATCCAAACCAAAGCCGGAACGCACGGCCAGATATGCCTTTATCGTCGGTCTGATCGCCGTGCTGATCAGTGTCGTTATCATCATCGGAAGCTTCGCGACGATCATCCGGACATACGGCAGTCTGGAAAACTATTATAATACGTACCTCTATACGATCGAACAATATTACGGCATAGATCTCGATACCGGCGATCTCTTGTAAGTATGAAACGGAGTTCTGTTTATGAATAAAAAAAATGTACTGCTGAAAGCATCCGCCAGAGAGAACCTGCTCGGCCATTACGGCACTGTAATCGCCGCCCTGTTCCTGTCTGCGCTGATTATTCTTCTTTTAAATATACCATTCGATAACATGCTGCGGCAGGGTTTCGCCTTTAGCGTGATGCCCCACATGGTCATGGGCATACTCGGTATTGTAATCGTATCACTGATCGCGGTTTTATTCGAATCCGGCATCTTACGCATTCATCTGCTGCTTGTCCGCGGGCAGGACACCCGTCTGAAGGATATCCTTTATCCGTTTCAGAACCGGCCCGACAGATATTTCGGCTACGGTGTGGTGGTCATGATTGTTTCCATCATCTGCCAGCTGCCGGGATCCGTCTGTCTCATTCCCCTTCTTTCCGAAACGGCTGAACTCAGTTCCCCCGGCATCATCGGCTGGACGGTTCTTGCCATAGCTCTCTATGTGATCGGAGCCATTGTACTGATTATCCTCATGCTCTCCTGGTCGATGACTGTTTTTATCCTGCTTGAAGACCCGGAGATCCGTGTCACAGAAGCAATCCGTTCGAGCAGCCGCATGATGAAGGGTAACAGAGGACGGTTATTCCTGCTTTATCTCTCCTTTATCGCATGGATCCTGTTCGGAATCCTGTCCTTTCTGATCGGACTCCTCTGGATCATTCCGTATATGACACAGAGTCAGACCTGCTTCTATCTGGACTTGCAGACGAAAGAGACGCATCATGCTGATAACATATCATAATCATGATACCGTATAGTAAGAAAAAAGGGCGATGGTGATTTCCAACATCGTCCTTTCTGTTTCTCTGACCGGAATCGATTCACGGTCCGTCCGGTTTATTCAAAAAAGATACTGTACTACTTCACGCGAATGCACTGCAGGATATCACCCATCTGCTCTGCTGCCTGCTCGTACGCATATCCATCCATCTCTCCGGTAACAAAGGCTGTCTCACCCGTGACGCCCTCCGCTTCTACCACAGTTACCATACCGAAAGCTTTTTCAATTGCTGCCGACTGTGCCGTTGTACGAACAAAATACCGGCCGGTCAGCTGTCTGTAATCGACAAGCTCCAGCTTCTCCGGTCTCCACTCCAGCGGAATATGCTCGTCCTTGTGCCGCACGATATCGATCACGTCTGCCACGACCGCACTGGCCGTCGGAAGCTTGCCTGCGCCGCTGCCGTAAAACATGGCGTCGCCCAGCATATTGCCCCGGACAAACACGGCATTGAATACACCGTTGACACCGTAGAGCGGGCTGCTGTCATCCAGCATATACGGCGCCACCATCGCGCAATAGCTGTCTCCGGTCTTGTAGCTGGAACCGAGAAGCCGGATCCGTCTGCCCATCGCTTTTGCGTATTTAAAATCTGTCGCCGTAATTTTCGTGATACCCTCGGTATGGATATCCTCAAAATCAATCTGCTGACCGCAGACGAGTGATGTCAGTATGGCGATCTTCCGGCAGGCGTCATGTCCTTCAATATCAGCTGTGGGATCCGCCTCCGCAAAACCCTTCTGCTGGGCATCCTTCAGCACATCATCGAAATCCGAACCCTCATCAGCCATCTTTGTCATCATGTAATTCGTCGTTCCGTTCAGAATGCCGGAAATCTCCTCGATCACATCCGCCGTCAGGCAGCAGTTCAACGGCCGTATGATCGGAATACCGCCTCCCACGCTCGCGCCGAACAGACAGTTGACATTCTTCTCCTGTGCCATGGCAATAAGCTCCGCACCGTGTTTCGCAATCAGCGCCTTGTTCGATGTGGCAAAATGCCGGCCCGCGAGGATCGCTTTCTTCGCGAATGTAAACGCAGGCTCCACACCGCCCATCGCTTCCACGACCACGCATACCTCCGGGTCCTGACAAATCTCCTCATAATCATGAACAATCCGATCCGCATACGGATCCTCCGGGAATTCACGGAGATCCAGAATGTATTTTACCTCGATCTCCTCACCGGCTCTCCTCGTGATAACGTCCCTGTTTTTCTCTAATACTTCTACGACACCGGAACCGATCGTGCCGTATCCTAAAACTGCAATCTTAACCATCGCTTACTCCCTCGCCAGTATTTTTAAGTAGTGAATCCCCGGTCTCTGCTCAATCGTCTCAACCATCTGAGATATGTCCCCGGTATCGTTTAAGACCTCCACGCTCAATGTCAACGAGGCAACCCCATTGACGGGAATACTCTGGTGAATCGTCAGAATATTCGCGTGATAATCCGCAACGATATGCAGCACCTCGGCCAAAAGTCCCGGTTCATCATTCAGCTGAGCCACAAAAG
>JAJQFQ010000020.1 GCA_021201035.1 Clostridiales bacterium | reverse complement strand
AGAAGGAGCTTCAGCTGGAGTTCGAAAAGAAGCTCCGTGAAATCGATGAGCTGCGGAGGCAGCGGACACCTGAGCCGCTCCCGATGGTAGCCGAGCCGCAGGTCAAATACGGTTCCAATCGCAAATCCCGCAAGAAGTAATCCAGCCGGTTATCCCGGCAGCCTTTCCCATCAAAGCACCAAGCGGCAGAGGTTCATAACCCTGCCGCTTTTGACATCTTACCTTATTCGCTGTCTGCCTCCGTCAGCGTATACGTGATTTTCATTGTCTTGCTGGAGTCCTTCACAACGGACGAGTCCAGGTTATTGATGGTTGCCATGTACGGAGTGAGCAGGTAAGCTTGCCTGTAGTTCGTGCCGATAGCACAGCCCCAGCCGATAAGGAAATTCTTGTACTGGAACATCTGCGTACACAGGAGTCCAAACTTCGTGCTTCCCACCGTGGCAATAACCGTATCATCCGCCGTCAGGATAAAATCATAGCCGATAATCAGATCCTGCACCCGGAGCATATACACGCCACCCGCGCTTCCGGTCTCGCCGATTGACTTCCATGCGGAGGTAAAGCCCAGGTCAATTAATGTCACATCAGCCGAGTTGGAGATGTTGATTTTATAAATTCCTGCCGCGTCATATGCCATGACATACAGATACCCGTCACGGACGCAGGCATACTGATAGAAATACATATAGTTGCTCGCCAGATATCGGTATCCCACGCTCTTAAGAGTGGCATTGGAAAGTGTCCAGGAGCCTTCGGTGTAGGAGTAATCTGTCTTGCTTATCTTAATCCATGTCATGGACGCGCTGCCGCTTGAGTTGCCTGAGCCGTTGGCAAAACCGTACCAGTAGCCGTCCTGACCGTCCATGAACGCGCCATACGAATAGTAGCTCGTCGTGAATTTAAATGTTGACGGCGTGATGACCGTCTCATCAAGTAACGTGATTGTGGTATCATTCAGCAGCTCAACAAGTCCGATGGAAGTGATGGGAATCCGCGCTTTCTTAATCACCACAGAGGAATCCGACCAGTCAAACGAATACAGCAGCTCATTATCAAAATCAATGCTGACTGTCTCAAACAGAACCTGCTGGTCTGAAAAATCCGCGTCCATCGCCATCTGGTTCACCTGCAGGTAAGCCGTGGTGTCGCCGATGTCATTGCCATAGGCAAACTGGCCACCGAGCGAACCGGTAAGAGCCGCCGCCGCAATCGTGCCATTGCCTTGGCTCGCCGTAAACTCCCAGACAAACTTATAACCATTGTCCAGTGCCTTGCTTTCCGTCTGGTTGAGGTTCCCTCTGGCAAGGTCGGTTGTGCCGTTTACATCATTGGAAGCATACGCCACCGGCAGGTTATCTGACTGCGGATAAATGTTGTCCACATCCTCATCCAGCGCAGATGAGAAAAGCAGGATGCCTCCAATCATGTTCGGACAGATGGGGAGCAGATAATCATTCCAGGTCAGCATCGTGTCATAGCCGTCACCCGCGTTATAAAAAATCCCCAGCGGATTAGCGCCGAGGATGTTATTCACCGCATTGGTGACCATATTTTCTTCCGTATAGGTTTCCACGTCTCCCGTGTCAACATCGGTCAGTTCAATGACCATCGTTCCTTTCAGTTTCATATCATTCCTCCGTTTCTACGGGAGCCGCGAAAGCTCCGATGCTAATCCTTGTCACGCTCTCCGTATAATCATATTCCTTCTGCTCAATCATCTCGTATTCCATGCTGTCGCTGAAAGACTTCACGGCAAGTCCACCGCCAATCGTAAACGGTGTGTATTCATCCTCAAACTCCAGCGTGCCATCCCACTTGTATGTCGCACCAAGCGCCTGACCGGTGATGACCGCAAGGCAGCCGCCGATTTCCACCGTTCCGGTTCCATTCTCAAGTCTGAGATAAGCCTTAAAGGTATTCAGTACATCCGAGGCAATATCAGAAATCGGGTAGTAGAGCGTCAGGATGTGTTTGCCGCTGTGCCAGGTCTCCACCGGATAGAATACAGTTATTTCATCATCGTTCAACTCATAGACCACATAGACAAGTGTCTCGCCGTCCTCCGTCCAGGTGACGGGAAGCGAGACTTCAACTTCCGTCCCGGATGTCTCTGTATCCTCGCTGTCAGAGGATGTGTCTGGAATGGTAATCGTTCCTTCCGCAGTCGCCGTTTTCGTCACCGCGTCCGCCGCAATATCAATCAATATCTGAGCGATAAACTCCGCACTCGTGTCCTGCGAGGCGGCAAACTCAATGTTCACCACCTCAGTTTTTGTCTTTCCGATTGTATAGGCAGAAGCGTTCGTGTAAGTGTGTATCGCAATCTCCGCGGCGTCCACCTGGCTTAAAAGTCCTGAGATGTTTTTGTCATTCTTTGACTTCGCCTGAGAAAGCCTCGGATTTTTGCCTACGCACTTTAAAGTCATCTTGCCGCCGATGACGCAGTTAAAGGATGTGATGCATGAAATCTGCTCCTCATCCGCCGAGCCGCCAGAAAACCTGAGCACGTCTCCCAAATCCAGAGCAGGGTTTCCAATCATGTCCGAGTCAAACGGTACGTAATTGACAGCCTGCAGGTCATCGAGAATGTTCATGCAGATTTCCTGTCTGGTCGTCTCCAGACCAAACTGCAGCAAGGGATTTGACCCAAGGTTCATGGTCAGCCCATCATCCGGATCAAGCGAATAATACTCCGCTGTTTCCGTCCGGAGGTTGGTGGAGCTTATCGCCGTGTACCTTGTGATGAAGTCAGAAAAGCTGCTTGAAAACCTGTGCTTGCTCTCAATCTCCATCACAGCGTCCGTGCCAAACTTGCGAAGCTCCAGCTGGCCGGTCCGATTTATAATAAAGAAGCCGCCGAGGATTTGCGCCACATAATAGAGTACATCACGGTAGGTCTCGATGTCATTCTCTGAGTAGATGGAGAGCGTGATATTTCCGTTTGCCATCGCTTCAATTTCTTCCTGTGTGTGGGCACACTCTACGTCACAGGCCGTGCAGCACAAAGAAATAAAGCCCCATGCCGTACCGGTCGAGTCCGTACTGGAGAAGTCCTTGTCAAAGCGGAGCATATAATCATAAGCTGTGATTTCAAGACAGCTTAGCTTCCTGTTTGCCTCAGCCACCTCAAAGATGCCCATCGGAACCGTTTCATACGTCCCATCAGACAGGAGCAGGTGATAGTAAAGCTCCACCACGGCATCTTCCAGAGTGTACCTGTCAACATCAGAATAAAGCGTGATTCCCATCTCTGCGGAATACACCGTTCCAAGCTCAATTTCGGAGCTGGAGCAGCACTTTGATGTCACATAGCCGCTTCCTTTCACGATGTTCTTATAATCAAAGTCATACACCTTCCCGGCAGTCGTTGTAATCGTTCCCGACCAGTAGTAGGTGCGGGTGTTTTCCTTAACCGCTGTCAGAAACTCATCACTTACCGCATACATCAAAGCACCTCCCTTCAGGGCATAATAAAAGCACCAGCCATTTCTGACTGATGCTTCATAAAAATCATTCTGTTATAAACGTCATCGAAAAACTGGAATTGAACAAAATCACTCCATTGTCAATACCTTTTTGCAATAGGCGCGTTTGCCGCATTTAGGACATGTTAATTTTCTTTTTGTTAGTGTATGCACGCTAAAAACGTATTCTTTTGTCGTTGGAACAAATCTGTTATTACAATTTGGACATTCAAATGCCCCTGCTTGTATATCTAATATGACCGCTGCAGATATTCCAACTATAATTATCAACGCGCTGATAACTACTAACAATACTCTCAGCCACATATCCATATTCAATAGTCCAGAAAGCAATATAAGAGTAACACCAGCCAATACTGATATGGCACATATCATACATTCAACGATAATCTTTCTCTTATTTTCTTGAGTTTCACTAATCATATTCACCATATTTTCCTCCGCTTTTTGTTTATAATTTGTTTCTGACAATCTTTCTCCGGATAACAACTCGTTTACATTAATGTCAAGTTCACAGCATAACGGCAGTAACAGAGAGATTTCCGGAAAACCATTGCCGGTTTCCCATTTCGAGATGGTTTTGTCACTGATGTCGAGTAAGTCCGCAAGCTGTCTTTGCGTATAACCATGTTTCTTTCTCTCATCAGCAATAAACCGACCTGTTTTAATTTGATCCACCGGTTTTTCCTCCTTTTCTGCCGTTATTATACTTTGAAGAACTGTTATTTCGCACCCACGCGCCGTAGAATATGGTGAAAATATGCGGATTCTACGATGCGTAGAGTGATAAAATTCCGATTTATACTTGAGTACACCTCAGCATTCTATCATAAGTTTTTCCATATTAAAAGCAGATTCTAAAACTCTTTCAGCGTAAAAGACACATTCCACAGCCCACCATAAGACGAATCCGCTTCCCGTTTCGATTTGTAACCAGAGATGTACATCTCCGCAGAAGCAGTCTCTGCTGTCTCCATATCGAAAAACTCCACAACGATTTTTGCCTGCTGCTTGTATGCCGTCAGCTTTTTAAGCCATTTTGCCGTAACAGTAAAGGACACAGAGATTGTGTGTACGCCAAAGCGCACCACATCCCTCTGCGTCGTTCCTGCTTCCGTCTCTCCGGAGGAGTCTGCTTCGACATCCTTCATCGACACCTCATAGGAATCCGGCTCCGGCAGAGCCTCGCCGTCAAAGGTTAGATATTGAATAAAAGCCAAAGCGTACACCTCCTATCGTCCGCCGGAGCGCAGGTTTTGTCTCTGCTGCGCGTCCACGATTACCTCATCCAAGAGCGAGTTGCCAAGATATACCGGGATGGAAATAATACCGGCATTCTGGCCACTCAGGGAATCCACCATCTCACGAATGCCAGAGAGAATACTGGAAACCGAACTGTCCGCTCCACCATTTCCACTACTGCCGTAACCACCGCTCATCTGCGCCGCAGACACCTGCGGATTGATTACCATGTCCGCCGCTACATCCGACATCGCTCCCTGTAAGAGTCCACGGCTCTTTTCAATACCATTTGCCAGTCCTTCCATAAAGTCCGGCATCCAGTCCTCGTAATCCGTCAGCGGTCCTTCATCCGGCACCGAGAAGTGTAGGAAGGATTTGATGGTTTCCGCAACATCGGACACCGCGCTGGTCACTTTGCTGATACAGCTTTTGATACCATCCACAATCCCGTTTATGATATCCGCGCCCCAGCTAAATGCTGAGGATGCCAGACCCTTAATGAAATCCACCGCATTGTTAAAGCCGTCCTTCACTGTATTATAAATTCCTGACACCGTATTTTTGATGCCATTCCATATAGCCGTAAAGACCTTTGTGACAGTAGACTTGATGGTATTTACCACTGTGGATACCGTTGTTGAAATAGCATTCCACACCGTTGAAATCGTGGAAGAAATCCCGTTCACGATTGTCGATATCACGTAAGAAATCGCGTTCCATACCGTGGTGATGACCGTCTGGATGGCTGTCAGCACCGTGGTGATAATCGTACAAATCGCATTCCAGGCAGTCGTGATGAATGTCTGGATGGCCGTAACCACTGTCGTAATCACGGTCTGGATTGCATTCCAAATGGTAGTAAATATCGTCTGGATTGTCGTCAGCACCGTCTGGATAATCGTCTGGATTGTGTTCCACGCAGTCTGGAGGAATGTCTGTATCGCCGTAACCACATTTGAAACCGTGGTGCTTATTGCCTCCCAGACAGAAGCAAAAAACTCCGAAATGGCAGTCCATGCCGTCTGCGCCGCTGTTTTTATGGTCTCCCATGCTTCCGACAGGAATGTGGAGATTGCTTCAACCGCTACAGTGACAGCCTCTTTGATATTTTCCCAAAGGTCAATCCAGAACTGCCTGAATTCCTCGTTTGTATTCCACAGATAAATGAAAGCCGCCACCAGAGCCGCAATCAGCGCAACCACAATCATGATCGGGTTTGCCATCATCACCGCGCTCAAAGCGGAAAAGGCATTCTTTACCATGTTGAAAGCACTCACCAGTTTCGGAATAACCGTCATGATGGTTCCAACCGCTGAAATAACTTTACCGACCACAATCAGCACCGGTCCGATGGCCGCAGCCACCAGTGCCACGGTCAGAATGACCTGTCTTGTGCTGTCATCAAGACCATTTAACCAGTCCACGATATTCTGAATCACACCCACAACCGACTTGATGACCGGCAGGAGCATCTGACCAAAGGAAATGGCAAGCTCCTGTAACTGGGATTTTAAAATCGTCAGCTGACCTTCGAGGTTATCCTGCATAATCTCGGCCATGTCCTCTGCCGTGTCGGAACATCCTGCCAGACCTTCCTGGTACTCCTGAAAACTGCCCGTCGTCTCACCGAGGACAGTCATAAGCTCTGACTGCGCTGTTTTACCGGCAACCACGTAAGCGAGGTTTGCTTTTTCCTCATCCGTCAAATCAGCCCAGATATCCTGCATTCCGGAAAGGATGTTGGAGAGCGAGTTTACATTGCCCTCCGCATCATACACTTCAATGCCATACTCCGCCAGAAGGTCGGTACAGCCGGAGGTATTATTACCGAGTCTCGTCATGATAGAGGAGAGCGCAGTACCGGCCTCGCCGCCCTTAATACCAGCGTCTGCCATAACCATCAAGGCTGCTGTTGTCTCATCCAAGCCGTAGCCAAGCTGGGTAGATGTTGCCGCACAGTTTTTGTATGCCTCGCCCAACTGCTCCGTGCTTGTGTTGGAATTGCTCATGGCATAGGCCATCTTGTCAACAAGCATTTCGGAATCAGACGCCGTTAAACCAAAGGCTGACAAGTAATCCGTAACAATATCAGATGCCGTAGCCAGATCCATCTCGGAAGCTGCCGCAAGGTTCAGGATACCGGAGAGACCTTCGCACATCTCATCCGCCGACCAGCCTGCAAGACCCATGTAAGACATAGCCTCGGCAGCCTCGGTCGCGGAAAACTTCGTGGTCTCACCGGCAGAACGAGCTGCCTCCTCCAGCTTCTCCATATCGCCTTCGATATCCGTGGAGCTTGAGGAAATCAGTGCCTTAACGCTGGACATGGCTGTCTCAAAGTTTGCCGCCGTAGTCACGGCAGCTGTGCCGAGTGCCACGACACCAGCCGTCACTGGCATAAGCTTTGTACCAACAGAAGAAACCGAATCACCAACAGACTTCAGCTTCTCCCCGGTCGCGGAAATCTTCTGGAGAGCCGTTGCAGACTGCTCCGCCTGTGTCTCCAGTTTTTTTAATTCTTCCTCAGTCTCGATGATTTCACGCTGCAGGGCATCATACTGCTCCTGGGAAATCTCACCATTTGCCAGAGCAGTGTTCGCCTGTTCCGCAGCCGTTTTTAGCGTTTCCAGTTTTTCCTTCGTTTCAGAGACAGCCTCGGTGAGGAGCTTCTGTTTCTGTGCCAGCAGTTCCGTATTCGTAGGGTCAAGCTTTAAGAGCTTCTCCACATCCTTCAGCTGGGACTGCGTAGACTTCATCTCTTTATTTACACTGCTCAGAGCCTTTGACAGGCCAGTGGTATCGCCGTCAATCTCGACCGTAATACCCTTAATTCGACTTGCCGCCACAATCCTCACCTCCGTTTTTACGCATCAAAAAAGAGCCGATTGCTCGACTCCAAAGAAAAACGCCTGTCAGCTGTGACAGACGCTTCAAAATTTTCTGTTCTTATCTTTACATCAACTCGATAAACTGGAAATCATCAAGCTGTTATACTATATCCAGATTGTCCGAGTATGTCTAAAGCCTTTTGATAGTTTTCTTCTTTTAAAAGAACATAATCAGTATTGTAGGTTGACACCGCAAAAATTGAAATACCTTCTTTTGCCAGTATCGTTAAAATTTTTGATAATACTCCAATCAATGAAAAATCCAGAACCCCTTGAATACGAAAACCTTTCCAACCATCATCACGTTCAATAACATTTGACGGAACATCTGCTGTGAGACATACAAGTGATTTTTCTTCGTCCGTTTTCCCTACAAAACAGTATTCTGCGTCCATATTCACAAGGGAAAAATCCTCAACCTTACACACGGTAAAATTATCACTAAGCACTTTTAATACCATAACGCCTCACCTTTCCAATTTCCATTTTGTATACTCGCCGGTAAACTGGGATTAATTTTTGTAGAAATAATTCATTTATTACAATGATATGTTATATCAACTAGGTCTGTCCCATTAAATTTCAAAAC
>JAJQFQ010000036.1 GCA_021201035.1 Clostridiales bacterium | reverse complement strand
AACAGCATCCGTGATGGAGATGTCGCCGGAACCGGAAATAGACAGTTCAACCACAGCTGTAGCACTTACGTTGTATACAAAGATACCAGTTCCTGCAAAGGAAGCCTCCGCCTTTTCGGAATCATCATCCGCACCGGCCTCAACCGTGTAGATCTTATTCCCGGAGATGGTCGTACCGGCAATATCCAGACTGGAACTTGCACGGCCTTCTATATAGATGCCCGCGCCGCGCCCGGATGTGTCGCCATAGCTGTCCACATCCGTCTGGTTCACGACGATGCTGTTGCCAGTGATGGAACCACCATTCAGGGTCATGGCAGCATTGTAATCATAGATGCCCGCACCGGCCGCAGTATTTGCTTTAGCGTAGGAGCCAAGCATGTAAGCCGTATTATTCTGGATGGTGCCGCCATTCATGGTAAATGTGCCGGCGTAAAGGTACACACCTGCTCCGATACCGCTGTAAGCTGTATTCGACCCATACACTTCATTATTCTCAATAGTCCCGCCATTCATGGTAAATGTACCTTCACTGTACACACCGCGGGATGTGTTATTGGCAATCGTACCGCTGTCCATCGTAAACGTACCGGTATTGCTCACGCCCTTGGAATTATCTGCAATCGTACTGTCCTTCATTGTAAATGTCCCGGTACTTCGGACAGCATAGCTTGACCCGCCGTAATGGCAGACGGTGCCGCCGTTCATCGTAAACGTGCCCTGGTAATTGTATACCATCGCAGCGCTCGCGCTCACATAGGTTTCCCCGTCCGCAAGCATCCCATCGATGGTGCCGCCGTTCATTGTAAACGTGCTGCCTTTATAACTCCTTAAAAATACGGCATTGGTACTCGTAAAACTCGGTGCCGATTCATACCCTGCCGTAAAGGTTCCGCCGTCCATCGTGAAATCACCGGTAAGATAGATAACACCATATCTCCCGCCGACATTTGTTATCTCAGTGCCGTCCTCCATGGTGAGTTCACCACTGTTATAGATGGTCACGACTGTTTTATCATAAACAGCGTCCCGGATCGTGCAGCCGTCCAGCGTCAGGGTGCCTTCGTTGTGGATGGTCGTGCCAAGGTTCCGGGCAGCCGTCCCTGTCGTGCTATAGCCGCCGGTCAGCACTACTGTATCCCCAAGGACGGCTTCCGCCCCAGATGCCACATACAGGTTCCGGGCAGCCATAGACGTATCCCCGCCCACAACGGTGATGTTCTGAAGCGTCAGCTTGCCGGAAGTTACGCTCAGGATAGCATTATCCACCGCCGACGAACTGATCGTCAGCGCTGCACTTGCGCTCAGGGTATTTCCATTACCGTCAATGACAACATCCCTTTCCACACTGGCTTTGCTGTCAATACTGATGTCATTCGCAAAAAGGATAACGGCTACGCTGTCAGTGCTCAGGGCTGTTTCCAACTCTTCCTGGTTATGCACCATGAAAGCGGTCTGCCCTTCCGCCAGTTCATACTCCGCGATCGTGAATGTCGTCGTGCGCGTACCGGTATAGTTCCCTGTCCCGGTGATGGTGACCGTCGCCGTACCGACCGCTGCGTTGTCTTTATAGGACAGGGTATAGTCCGTGCCGGTCTCCAAAGACAGATCCCCAAAGGAAATGTCTACGTCCGGTTCCAACTCGGATGTGCCGTCCGCCGTATAATAGGTTCCCAAATCCGCCAGGGTGACATCCTCATCCGTGATGTCCTTCGCCGCGATCACGAACGTGGTCCCCGCGAGGCCGGTATAGTTTCCCTCGCCGACCACATAGACCGTCGCCGTACCCGCATCGGTGTTATCCTGGTAGACGGTATAGAAATCCGTCCCCTCCTCCAGGTAACTGCCGTTTAACAGGACGGACACCGTCGGCTCCTGTGCCGCACCCGTGTAGGTCACGCCGCTTACGTTAAGCGTCGCACCGCTCAGGTCCGTCGTGTCCGTATCGGATACCGCCTTTGCGATCACGTTCGAGTCGGAATCAAATGTCAGGCTCCGGGTCACATCCGTGCTGTACAGGCGGTTCAAGTCCGAACCCGTGATGCAGTAGCCGTCCGCAGATTTCGCGACCACCGCGCCGTCCGCCGTGTCCAGCGGATAGATGCCGATGCTGCCACCGGTCAGCGCACCGTCCAGCGTCAGGTAAGCATCCTCATTCATGCGGATGGAACTGACCTCCACGCTGCCGGAGACATCCAACGGGTTATACAGCTGGAAGATGTCATCCCTCGTCTGCGAAGTCTGCGTGGTATTCCCGTCCTCATCCGTCGTTGTCACGATATCATAGTTGTCCGTGACCGACACGGAATACCCGGAGGAACCGGTGTCGATGGTAAACGCTTTGCCAGAGATGATACTATAAAAACCGGCTCCCTTTCCAAAGCCGGCTCCGTCACCGGAATCCCTCGACGCCGTGTTTCCTGTAACGGATACATCCGACTGGAGATCCTGTATCAGGAGGCTCGTGTTCGCACTCAGATAGACAGCACCACCGGTCCCGCCGTCCGCCGTGTTGCTGCTGATCTCGCCGCCCTGAAGGTAAAAGTTTCCATATCCAGCAAAATAAAACGCACCACCACTAAAGGCGGTGTTCCCGGAAACCGTTCCTCCATACATATAGATGGAATTGTAACTGTTGTTTGCCACGTAAACAGCTCCGCCGCACGCAGCCCCTTCCGTACCGAGTACAGAGTTATCCTGGATTTTTGCCGTATCATAAATATAGGCATTGCTACTATAATACAGACACAATGCCCCGCCATACACATTGGCTGTAACCGTTCCCTCTTGCGGTTCCGTCACCGAACAGCCACTAATCTCACCATATAAATTAAGTTCTGCATAACTCGCATATATTCCTATGCCATTAACATTGGAGCCATTGATAGCTCCCACACAGTCTTTGACGGCACTGCCTTCGTACATATTAACGGTAGATGGATATTGATTAGAAGCATCTACTTTTATCCCTAACCCAGAACCATTAGTGCTTACAGCACCACCGCCATTCTGTATCACAGTGCCATCGTACATATTAAGCGTACAATCCTCGCCCACATAAATACAGCGATCTGTCCGGCCGCCATCAAGCGTAACATCATACAGGTTTAATTCCGCATGGATATCCATATAAATCAATGCGCTGTTATTACTTGCCGTATATCCGTCATCAACAGAAATCGAATAACCGTTTCCATGAATCGTCCTGCTGTATATTGTGATTTCTGTATAATAATCTGTATATCCATATTCATTAACATAGGGTATCTTTTCAGAAGTGCCGGACATATGCAACCCGGTCGTAGATGTGCCTGCTGTTGAAATGCTTATATCATTCTCAAGATCGACGACCACATCGGTTGCTTCATTCTGCAGTGCAGCAATCAGTCCAGCCTCATCGCTTACAGATACAGTCACAGTCTGTGCCGTGCTGTCCTCCTCTGCCGCAAGGGCGCTGAACGCGCCCTGCGGCAGGAGGAGAGTAACTGCCAGCGTCACTGCTAAAAGCAGACCGAAAAAACTTTTTTAAACCTTTTAACATTGAGATCAACCTCCTTCCTGACGGAAGCAGGCAGCCCGGTCTGACTGCATATTCTGCCTCCGCCAAATTTTAAAAATGTTTATTTTGCAGTAAACGTATATTTGTAAATTGTGTTGCCAAAGTCATCTGTAAAGCTGCTTGCTACAGTACAGGTGTATCCTGAGCTCGTATTCTGGGCACTCGATCCGATACCAACATTTTCATCAAGTGAAGTCCAGAACAGCGCGGAATCCGAATCAATTTCGCCATCCTCTACCATATCTTCGTACTCTTCTTCCAGAGTTTCCGTATAATATGCAATTCCTTCCAGAATCTGGGATTCAACCGTTGAATCACTATACGTCCCATCACTGTCACTACTGATAACATACTTAGCATAATTCAAGCCATCGGGAGAATCTGCGTCTGCCATCATCTGATTAAAAATAATCTGCATATTAGTTGTATTTGATACATGATAGAAGTTTGCAATCCAGTAGGCGATATAGTTAGCCGGATTTAATGATGAATCCTGATTATAATAGAAGTAACCGATATAGAAAGGAATTCCCATGCCGTTTTCCACAGTCTGCATCGTCATACCGTAAACACACTCAGGAAGGTCGTCCAGTCCACGAATACCGGCCGCAGCTAAATCTCCAGCTTCTGTGTCCACATCAGATACCTCAGAACCAATGATAATACCGGTTGCATCTGTACTAGCATCTTCACCAGTTGTCGGTGCATTCAAAATCTCAATCAGCTGATTCAGCGTCAGCAGATAACTGCTGCCGGATTGTGTATAAGAAGATTCGTCAGAGAATGTATATCCATCTTCCAGCAACTCATAAATATCCTGGCCAATCCCTGACGCATACTGCGCCGCACGGGAGGTTCCGCATTTTACCGTATACATTTCTGTATCTTCATCATACGACAGGCTGGATGCATAACGTACCTGTGTCAGACTGCCGTCAGCAATCTCAGAAAGCACGTAGTAATACAGGCCGCGGTCATACTTGTCATAGTTTACCGCGATCTCATATGCGCCCTGATCATAACGCGTAGTTTCATTGTTGGTACTGGTATTTACCAGGTTCTGAACAACCGAGCCCAAGTAAACCAGACCCGTACACATATCAAACTGGTTGTACTCAAGGCCAAGACCGTCAGAACGGGATCCGTTCGCCGCGTACATACCTGTAGATGTGCCATAGCCGAGGAAAACAGTCGGATTATAGCTGCTGTTATACGCCGCCTGATAGTTTGCAAGTTCCGAAGCATATCCGTTGGTAGAACCGCCAAGCAGAATATCCGGCTCATAGTAGAAAGCCGGGTTTGTGGTCTTTGCACCATAACTGCCTACAGAAATGTAAGTGGTGCCGCTCGCCTGGCCGGTTGGTCCGGACTTGTTGCTGTTCCACAGCAAGGTGTACGGTACCGCTGACCAAAGAGAATGAACACTGTAATCATAGTCTCCGCTGAACTGTGCCAGCGTATAGGTTGTATTGCTTTCACTGTTAGCCAGGTTATAATAGAAGTTATAGAGATATGGATCAGCCTTGTCATTCAAGTCAGTCCCAAAGATTCCCAAATTAGCAGAATCTTTTCCATAATCATCTGTACTCCCGCCGGCATTATAAATGCCCGCGCCGTTCGTCGCAGCCACATCAATGCCAAGCACAGAGAGCGCAACCGTATTTGCCGCCGCGGTTGCGCCAGTCACAGCCGAACTTGTAACAGTTTTTGTCTCAGTCGGTACATAATCACCGTAATCTGCCGCAAACGCAGTACCGGCAATAAGTGTTACCGACATAGACGCTGCCACAATGCCTGCCGCCAGTTTTTTTAACCTGAAATTTTTTATTTTTTCTTTCATTATATTTTCCTTTCAAAAAATAGTGTACAGTCCAGAAGACTGCCATGAAAATTATTTACAAAGCCCCATTCCCATACATTCAAAACAATTGTTTCTGTTAAATGCCTGCTCCCTTCAACAAAATCTTTTCTTTTTCATTTGATCACTCCTTTCTGCTAACAAATTTTGATTCATGTGAATAGTTACCATTTATGTACACATGCCGAATACGGCATGAGGACATACCATCAACTTTCCTTCCCAGCAAGGATCGCATCCACCTGTGCGTCAGTCAGATCCGTGCATCGGTAAAACGTAGCATAATACTCTTCTATTTTCTCCCGCACCTGATCTTCATCACATGCGCCCTGAATCTTCCAGGCAATCCATGCCGCTTCCAGAATGCTCTCGGCGCTGCCTTCCGCCCAGTCACCTAAACCGCTTGGATTTACATAAACCTCATATTCATCTGAAATCCGAGCCATAATGCCACTGGAAATGCCATGATCATACAGATACCGCTGAGTCGATGATAAATGCCCAACCGTATACATCCCTGCGTCCTGTGTCTCAGAACTATAGTTTTTATCTGCCAGCCAGGATGATGCTACTTCCTGTGTGGCCGCAATTACAGCCGGATAATCAGAATCACCCAGTTTATAAAGAAGCCAGTTTACCGATACTTCCATCGTATAATCATACGTTGGCGTAAGAAGTGACGGACTTTGATACTTCACATAATACTGGCACAGGTATTGATATTCTGAACCGTATAATATTTCGAATGTTTCTGAAGTTGTATTTCCATGGCCGGTTCTTTTATAGCCACTCTGACTGAAAACACTCTGCACGCCCGCAAGATTCCACATCTCATCCGCGGGGCTGTCAGAGAGCATGCATGCAATGGCTACACCCAGCCTGGATTTCCATGTTCCTGTATAGATTGTACTGAATGACAGCTGCGCCGCACTGTCCCAGCCTGACACGAACAACGTGTATTTCTCGGAATCATAATCACCCACCATCTCACTGATGCTGTCGCAGAAGGAAACATATTCCGCCTGCCTCTGTGCCGCCTCATCCGTGCCAAGCACGTTTGCCACCGTTCTCACCGCGGTCAGGATACTGTCATAACTGTCAAAAGTAAGTGCCGTGCAGGAGATTCCCCTGTCATTCAGCGCGGATACGTCCGATGAATTGAGTGCCGTACTGTCCAGCAGGGCAGCCTGCGGGTTCTTTCCCTCCGCGATCAGCGCGTCCAGGCTGTCCGCATTGATGGAGCCGGTGCTGTCCCCGCTCCAGAGGATCTCGATATCTGCCAGCTCATCCGCAGGGAAATATTCTGCCATCGCATTATAGGTAACCTGATCGGTGGCGTACAGTGAACCGGCTCCGCCGAGCATCTGCGTCAGGATCGCCGCCTCGCCCGTGGCTATCACCGCGCCGCAGGACACGATCTGCTGTGTATTTTCCTCACTCTGGCTGCCGTTTTCACCGCCTTCATCACTGGCGATTCCGTCATCCCCCTCCGCGCCGGTCTCATCCGTACCATTGGTATTTGTATCCAGGTCGCTGTCCTCGTTATCGTCATCATTGACGCCGGGGTTCACTTCCGTATCGGAATCCCCTTCAGTTTCGCCCAAGATGGCGTCCCCGTCCTCCGATGCAGAACCTATACCTGATGTAGAGTCACTTGCAGTATCCGTCCCGGTCACGGCATAACCGTCCGAACTGGTTTCTTCCGTGGATGCCGCCGTACCGGTCGTATCCTCCGAAATTTCAGCATCAGAAGAAGCAACGTCGGATTCCCCGGCGCTGATAAAGGCCACTTCATCCGTGTAGGTAGCATCCGCGCTCTCTCCTTCATCCTCCGCCTCATCATCGTGAAGCGACTCAGACTCATCGAAATACCGTTCCTCCTCTGAATAATCCCTCTCATCCGCAGAAGCAATCTCCTCTGTTTCCTCCTCATTCTCCTCCTGATTATCCAGAGCCGGATCAACCTCAGGATCTATCTCTTCCGCATCATACCAATATTCATATTCCTTAAAGGCAACGCTTTCTTCGCACGCCGTCAGCCCAAGCAGCATGCCGCCCGCCACAAGCAGGACAAGGAGCCGTTTACTCCATTGCTTTAATTTGGGTTTCTTTCGTGGGTTCTTTTTGAGTTGCATTTTGGTTCGTACTCCTTTCTGCTGATTTACTGTGAAAGTGTCATCAATAGACAGACTCGTGACGTGCTTGCACGGCTAAGAGGCTGGATATTGGATGACCAAGACGGTACGAACAAGTAGGGCGATAGCCCGGATTGTGAGTACCGGCGGCGATTGCGAGAGCTCATCGAGCGGAGCAATCGACTTTCATAGATGTTGGCACGCTGTGACAGCAACGCATGGGTGTTTGGTTTCCTTTTAACTATATATTTTCAGAAATGTGTTTTCTAAAACAAAAACGATGGCAGCTTCATAGAAATGTGGTCGCGCTGCGGTCAGGGAACTGTCATTCAGCCGTATCACTTTTGATACACCATCCGGACAAATGGCATCCGACACTTTTCCCCACGAAATGCGCGAATAGCCTGTCCAGATGGTGCGTGACGTTTGGATTTTTGTCGTTCGGAGGGAATGGGAACGGAGAATGGCTCCGACAGAATGGACATAATATACATTATGTCAGAAAAAGGAGCAGGGAAAAATGCCCGGCAGGATGTCTGAAACCGAAAAAACCGAAGATGTTCCATAAGATTCAGACTCTGCTCTCATAGATAACGACTAAAATCTGATTGCGTGGCGACTTATGCCGACAAATGGCTATAATGCCGCGTCTTGTTTTCATGTAAAAGTACAGCAAAAAAAGCGCTTATGCATATAGTGCAATTAGATACATGATATCCGCATAAGCAAA
>JAJQFQ010000188.1 GCA_021201035.1 Clostridiales bacterium | reverse complement strand
CGTAATCAACATGGGTGTCGGTGAGGCAAAAGAGAATGCGAAGATCCTTGAGTCTGCCATGAAAGATCTGGAGACCATTTCCGGACAGAAGCCGATCAAGACCATCGCGAAGAAATCCGTCGCGAACTTCAAGCTCAGAGAGGGTATGCCGATCGGATGCAAGGTAACTCTGCGCGGTGAGAAGATGTATGAGTTCGCAGACCGCCTGATTAATCTGGCACTGCCGCGTGTGCGTGATTTTCGCGGCGTGAATCCCAATTCATTCGACGGCCGAGGAAATTATGCGCTCGGCATCAAAGAGCAGCTGATCTTCCCGGAGATTGAGTATGATAAGATCGATAAGGTGCGCGGCATGGATATTATCTTTGTTACAACCGCACAGACGGATGAAGAGGCGCGTGAATTACTGAGATTGTTCAACATGCCATTTACGAAATAACAGGAGGGAATTTTATGGCTAAGAAATCCTTGAAAATAAAACAGCAGCGCAAACAGAAATTCTCTACCAGAGAATATACCCGCTGCAGAATCTGCGGACGTCCGCATTCTGTATTAAAGAAATACGGTATCTGCAGAATCTGCTTCCGTGAACTGGCTTATAAAGGCGAGATTCCGGGCGTGAAAAAGGCAAGTTGGTAAGGAGGTAAGGGCATGAGGACGACAAACGATCCAATCGCAGATATGCTTACGAGAATCCGTAATGCAAACATTGCAAAGCATGATACAGTAGATATTCCTTCATCCAAAATGAAGCTCGCGATTGCTGAGATTTTATATAAGGAAGGCTACATTGAAAAATATGATATCATTGATGATGGTGATTTCAAAGCTATCCGTGTTACTTTGAAATACAGCGCGGACAAGAAAGAAAAGGCTATCACAGGTCTGAAAAGAATTTCCAAGCCGGGTCTGCGTGTATATGCGGGTAAGGATGAGATTCCGAAGGTGCTTGGGGGTCTGGGTATCGTGATCCTTTCCACAAACCAGGGTGTGATCACCGACAAGGAGGCAAGACGCCTTCAGGTAGGCGGCGAAGTGCTCGCCTTCGTGTGGTAGGCATTGAGCACTTAGCGAGGTTTTCGAGCTTAGTGCGAAAGCCGTTCTGTGAGCTTGGCGAACAGAACTTCCCTGACCGGGCTTATATGACAAAATATAAATATAAACAGGAGGTACGGGCATGTCACGTATAGGAAGAATGCCAATCGCGATTCCGGACGGTGTAACGGTAACAATCGCAGAAAATAATCAAGTGACGGTAAAAGGACCCAAGGGTACGCTCGAGAGAGTGCTGCCTGCGGAGATGGAAATTAAACAGGAGGGTGCTGAGATTCTTGTCAGCAGACCGAATGATTTAAAGAAAATGAAGTCCCTGCACGGACTGACCAGAACGCTGATCAACAACATGATCATCGGTGTGACTGAAGGATATTCCAAGACATTGGAGATCAACGGTGTCGGTTACAGGGCGGCCAAGTCCGGAAAGAAGCTGACGCTGACTCTCGGATATTCTCATCCGGTGGAGATGACCGATCCGGAAGGTCTTGAGTCCACAGTTGACGGCAACAAGATTATCGTGAAGGGTATCGATAAAGAGAAAGTCGGCCAGTATGCGGCTGAGATCAGAAGCAAGAGAGCGCCGGAGCCGTATAAGGGCAAGGGTATCAAATATGAGGACGAGGTTATCCGTCGTAAAGTCGGAAAGACCGGTAAGAAATAGAGGGAGGTGTGACAGAGTATGATCAATAAGAAATCAAGATCGGAAGTTCGTGTAAAAAAACACAGAAGAATGCGCAATCATCTGGCAGGCACAGCTGAGAGACCGCGTCTGGCCGTTTTCAGAAGCAATCAGCATATGTACGCTCAGATTATTGACGACACGGCTCACAATACACTTTGCGCAGCTTCCACCATGGAAAAAGCAGTACGGGAAAATCTGGAACATACAAATGATGTAGAGGCGGCAAAGGCAGTCGGTACTGCGATTGCGAAAAAAGCACTGGAGAAAGGTATTACGACAGTTGTTTTTGACAGAGGCGGCTATATCTATCAGGGTAAAGTCCAGGCATTGGCTGATGCGGCGCGTGAAGCCGGATTAGACTTTTAACAGGAGGTAGATCGACGATGAAAAGGACTATCATTGATCCGAATCAGTTTGAATTGGAAGAAAAGGTCGTGGCGATCAAACGCGTAACCAAGGTTGTGAAAGGCGGACGCAACATGCGTTTTACGGCTTTGGTTGTGGTTGGCGACCGCAATGGCCATGTTGGCGCCGGCCTGGGGAAAGCTCTGGAGATTCCGGAAGCAATCCGTAAAGGTAAAGAGGACGCCATGAAGCACCTCATCGAAGTAAAACTGGATGAGAATAACAGTATTACGCATGACGTTACCGGCAAGCATACCGGCGCATCCGTTCTGCTGAAGAAATCTCCGGAAGGTACCGGTGTTATTGCGGGCGGTCCGGCGCGTAATGTGTGTGATCTGGCCGGAATCAAGAACATCCGTACAAAATCTCTGGGCTCCAACAATAAACAGAACGTTGTGCTTGCAACGATTCAGGCGCTCAGCCAGCTGAAATCTCCGGAAGAGGTGGCCAGACTGCGCGGTAAATCCGTAGAGGAGATTCTTGGTTAAGGAGGACAGAAAAATGGCAGATAAATTAAGAATTACACTTGTGAAATCGACCATTGGCGCGATTCCGAAACACAGAAAGACAGTCGAGGCATTAGGTCTGCGCAAATTAAACAAAACAGTTGAGATGCCGGACAATCCGGCGATTCGCGGGATGGTGCAGCAGGTCAGACATTTGGTTAAGGTAGAAGAAATCTAACAGACAGGAGGTGTCAAAATGGAATTATCGAATTTAAAACCGGCGGAAGGTTCAAAGCACGGAGACCGTTTCCGCAGGGGCCGCGGACACGGTTCGGGAAACGGTAAGACGGCAGGTTACGGCCATAAGGGTCAGAAAGCCCGTTCCGGAGCACCGAGACCGGGCTTTGAAGGCGGTCAGATGCCTTTATACAGACGTCTTCCGAAGAGAGGTTTTACCTGCAGAAACTCGAAGGAAATTGTCGGTGTAAATATTTCGTCGCTGGAAGTATTTGATAACGATACAGTAGTGACTGTTGATACTTTGGTTGAGACGGGCATTGTAAGAAATCCGAAGGATGGAGTCAAGATTCTTGGTAATGGGGCGCTTACAAAGAAACTTACTGTTCAGGCAAATGCCTTCAGTGGTTCAGCAAAAGAAAAAATTGAAGCACTGGGCGGAAAAGCAGAGGTGATCTAATGCTGAAAATGATCCGCAATGCATTTAAGATTCAGGAAATACGGAATCGAATTATTTTCACTCTTCTGATGCTGGTTGTTGTACGTATCGGTTCTCAGATTCCTGCGCCCGGCATCAACGCAGAGTATTTCGCGGAGTGGTTTTCGGAAAATTCAGGCAATGCGTTTGGATTTTTCGATGCGGTTACCGGCGGTTCCTTTGAGAACATGTCTGTGTTTGCACTGAACATTACTCCGTACATCACTTCGTCGATCATCGTCCAGCTGTTGACGATCGCCATTCCGAAGTTTGAAGAGTGGCAGAGAGACGGAGAGGATGGAAGAAAGAAGCTGATTGCGATTACCAGATACCTTACCGTCGCGCTGGCGGTTATGGAGTCTGTGGCTATGGCCATCGCCTTCGGCAGACAGGGGCTTTTCACTGAGTATAATGCACTGAGCGTGATCATGGCGGTGATTACGTTGACAGCTGGTTCCACGGTGATCATGTGGATCGGCGAGAGAATTACAGAGCGGGGTGTCGGGAATGGTATTTCAATCGTTCTGACGATTAATATTCTTTCACGTCTGCCGTCCGATCTGACGTCCTTATTTGAGCAGTTTGTAAAGGGAAAAGAGCTGCAGAACGCAATCCTGAATGCGGCGATCATCGTGGCGATCATTGTGCTGGTTGTAGTGCTTGTCGTAGTGCTTCAGGGCGCGGAGAGACGGATCCCGGTTCAGTATTCCCGCAAGGTGATGGGAAGAAAGCAGGTCGGAGGACAGTCCTCACATATTCCTCTGAAGGTAAACACGGCGGGCGTTATTCCGGTCATCTTTGCGCAGTCATTGCTGATGTTTCCGGTGATCATCTGTCAGATGCTCGGCAAAACCGGAGGCACCGGCATCGGCGGGAAGATTCTGGGTATGCTGACTCAGTCTAACTGGTTTACGTTTACCACGCCGATTTATAATATCGGTCTGGTGGTTTACATTCTGTTGATTGTAGCGTTTGCGTATTTCTATACGTCCATTACCTTTAATCCGCTGGAGATCGCAAACAACATGAAAAAACAGGGCGGATTTATCCCCGGTATCCGACCGGGTAAGCCGACCAGCGATTATCTGTCGAATGTGCTCAGTTATATTATATTTATCGGCGCGGTCGGTCTGGTGATCGTAGCGATCATCCCTATTTTTTTTGAAGGCGTATTTAACGCGGACATTTCGTTCGGCGGTACTTCGCTGATCATTATCGTAGGTGTTATCATTGAGACATTAAAGCAGATCGAATCACAGATGCTTGTCCGTAACTATAAAGGATTTTTAAATGAGTGATCGCAGGGCTGAATGATGCATACAGACGCATACAAAATGGCTGCTTACGCAGCCTTGCGTCTGGCGCAAAGGGAACGACGCAAGTCGTTTCCGATAAATAAGCTTTTGTGACAATAACAGGCGCAAAAGCTGAAGACAGGAGATATCCTGTGTCTTCAGCTTTCTGTGTCATCAGACAGGAGAATGAGCATGAAGATTATTATGTTAGGGGCGCCGGGCGCCGGCAAGGGAACACAGGCAAAAATGATTGCGGATAAATACGGAATTCCGCACATCTCTACCGGCGATATTTTTCGCGCAAATTTAAAAGCGGGAACAGAGCTGGGACAGAAGGCAAAGGTGTATATGGATCAGGGCCTTCTTGTCCCGGATGAGCTGACCTGTGATCTGGTCGTTGACCGGATCTCAAACGAAGACTGTAAAGACGGATTTATTCTGGACGGGTTTCCGCGGACGATTCCTCAGGCTGAGTGCCTGACCAATGCGCTTGATGAGCGCGGCGAGGGCATGGATTTTGCGGTGGATGTGGATGTCCCGGACGAGAATATCATTACCAGAATGTCCGGAAGAAGAGCATGTATTAACTGCGGAGCGACGTATCATATCATCAACATTCCGACGAAAGTGGAAGGAATCTGTGACCGCTGCGGAAGCGAGGTCGTTCTGAGAGCGGATGACGAGCCGGAGACCGTAAAAAAACGCCTGGATGTATATCACGCGCAGACGCAGCCTCTGATTGACTATTACAAAAAGCAGGGCATTTTAAAGACAGTAGACGGCACACAGCCGATGGAAACGGTTTTTGAGAATATCATCGCTCTTCTGGAAGCATAGTATCACAAAGATTTAAGTGTTAATATGGGAGGCTGCCATGTCAGTATCAATCAAAACAGACCGTGAGATCGCGCTGATGCGCGAAGCCTGCAGAATTATCGCAAAGGTACATGAGGATCTCGGAAAGGAACTGCGGCCGGGTATGTCGACCCTGGATGTAGACCGCAAAGCGGAGGAGATGATCCGAAGCTTCGGCTGTGTTCCGAATTTTAAGAATTACAACGGATTTCCCGGGTCAGTGTGTGTTTCCGTGAATGAAGAAGTAGTACACGGAATTCCCAGCAAAAAGCGAATTCTGAGGGAAGGCGATATTGTCAGTCTGGATATGGGATGTATCTATAAGGGCTATCATTCAGACGCGGCGCGGACGCATGCGATCGGGGAGATTTCCGAGGAGGCGCGTCTTCTGATTGAACGGACTCGTCAGAGCTTTTTTGAGGGAATGAAATACGCGAAAAACGGCAATCATCTCCATCAGATATCAAACGCGATTGGTGATTACTGCGAGAGCTTCGGTTACGGTGTGGTGCGGGATCTGGTCGGACATGGCGTAGGATCTGTTCTCCATGAGGATCCGCAGATCCCGAATTTCCGCCAGAAGAGCCGCGGCATCCGGCTTCGCAGCGGGATGACGCTGGCGGTTGAACCGATGGTGAACGCGGGTACCTGGGAGGTAGACTGGCTGGAGGATGAATGGACTGTTGTGACCCGCGACCGTTCTTTATCAGCGCATTACGAGAATACGATTCTGATCACAGACGGGGAGCCGGAGATCCTTACGCTGACCGAAGAAGAGCGGCAGGAAAGGTGATTTATTTCATGGAGAACAGCGACATAAAACTGGCAAGATCTAAATCGGGACATGATAAAGGAAAGTATTATGTGATTCTGAATGAGGATCAGGAATCTGTATATCTGGCGGACGGGATTTCCCGTACCGTGAACAGGCCGAAACGAAAAAACCGGAAACACATTCAGGTGATACGAAATGTTCCGAAGGAGGTGTCGGAACTGATCGTGGAGGGAACGCCGGGCGACCTGGAAATCAAGCGGGCGCTGAAACTGTATGTGAACGGGCTTGTCTGCTGATGCAGATATCACTATGTATGAAATCAGGAGAAATAATATGTCAAAGGCAGATGTAATTGAAGTAGAAGGCGTAGTAGTTGAAAAGCTCCCGAACGCTTTTTTTAAGGTGGAACTGGAGAACGGCCATCAGATTATGGCGACGATCAGCGGCAAGCTGCGCATGAATTTTATTCGTATTTTACCGGGCGATAAGGTGACGTTGGAGCTTTCCCCATACGATCTGACGAAAGGCAGAATCATCTGGAGAGATAAATAAGAAAACAGGTATAAAAAGTTATCCTGCCAATAAAAAAAGCTTGCAATAGCAGAAACTCCGTGTTACAATATTAAGCGACGCTTTGAGAAACCAAGGGGATATTGCGCGCATCTGTGCATGTCTCCGACAGATTTTATATTGTCTGTCAGGCACAATTCAGAAAGCCGGAAAGCTCTTAATACGGAGTTTTTATAATGGCGGAAAGGAGGATTTACTGTGAAAGTAAGAGCATCAGTTAAACCAATGTGCGAAAAGTGCAAAGTAATCAAGCGAAAGGGTCGGGTTATGATCATCTGTGAAAACCCGAAACACAAACAGAGACAGGGTTAATTATCATATGACCGTGGATTTTTCGGTGAAATTCAGGAGACAGTTTTATCCGGTATGAGATAAGGCAGACTTATCGTGCAGAAATTTCCGCGGATAGATGATGAGAGCAGGTTGGACTGCATAATCCGTTCCTCCCCGGCTGACGCTGCCACAGCGCACCGATTTGGAACAGGATCTGTTTGAATCAGAAGGGCGGCAGTGTGCCTGAGACTTTTTTCGTGTGCGGCTGCAGCGGGGTTCCCTCAAATCCTGCTGTTCATGAGATGAGTGAAATCACTGTGTGCAACGATGAGAGGATAGTATATCCGGTAAAATCAGTATGGAGGTGTAAACACACATGGCTCGAATCGCAGGTGTAGATTTACCAAGAGAAAAACGTGTAGAGATCGGTTTGACTTATATTTACGGCATCGGTGTTTCAACATCAAGACGTCTGCTTGCTGCCGCGAATGTCAATCCGGATACCCGCTGCAAGGACCTGACCAGTGAAGAGGTCAAGGCGCTCAGCGAAGCTATTGAATCGGAAGGAGTCATCGTCGAAGGCGAACTCCGCAGAACGGTTGCGATGGACATCAAGAGACTTCAGGAGATCGGATGTTATCGCGGTATCCGTCACAGAAAAGGGTTCCCGGTCCGCGGTCAGAATACAAAGACCAATGCGAGAACCAGAAAGGGTCCGAGGAAGACAGTAGCAGGCAAGAAAAAATAAAGACGAAAGTAGGTTAGTTTAATTATGGCTAAAAAAGTTGCAAAAAAAGTAACAAAAAAGCGTGTAAAGAAAAACGTTGAACGCGGACAGGCACATATTCAGGCTTCCTTTAATAACACGATCGTGACATTGACGGATACGCAGGGAAATGCTTTATCATGGGCAAGTGCCGGTGGTCTCGGATTCAGAGGTTCAAGGAAATCTACTCCCTATGCTGCCCAGATGGCGGCGGAGACTGCTACGAAGGCAGCTCTTATTCACGGATTGAAGACGGTAGATGTTTTTGTAAAGGGACCGGGTTCCGGAAGAGAAGCGGCGATCCGTGCGCTTTCCGCAGCAGGTCTTACCGTAACCAGTATTACAGATGTGACACCGGTGCCGCATAACGGCTGCCGCCCGCCCAAACGCAGAAGAGTCTAATCAGCCTGCAAATAAAAAGTCAAGAGGAAAATGGGATTTTTTGAATAAATTGT
>JAJQFQ010000216.1 GCA_021201035.1 Clostridiales bacterium | reverse complement strand
GGATAAAGGACTTGCCCGAAAGACCAAATTTACGGAAAATACGATCCAGCACAAATGCGACACGCGCCATATAGCCGATTTGCTCCAGAATGGAAAGCATCAGGAAGAGCAGCAGCATCTGCGGTACAAAGCCTAATACAGCACCAACGCCGGCCACAATACCATCATTAACAAGTCCGGCCAGCCAGGGAGCCACGCCCGCGGCATCCAGAGCATTTCCAAGTGCCGCACAAATCCCGTCAGCAAACACCGTGTCATTGACAAAATCAGTCAGGAACGCTCCCAGTGAGTTCATCGCCACCCAGAACACCACAAACATAACGCCCACAAAAATCGGAAGGCCCAGGATACGGTTTGTCACGACCCGGTCAATCCGGTCGGACATTGTCAGATCATGCAGCGCCGCCTTTTTCTGAACCGTGTTCTCACAGAGCTTCGCAATATAGGAATATCTCTGGTTCGTGATGATACTCTCCGCATCATCGTCGAGTTCGTTCTCACACTCGACGATATGTTCTTCGATGTGTTTCATCAGGTCTGCCGGGAAATTCAATTCCTCCTGCACCTTGGAATCACGCTCAAACAACTTCATCGCGTACCAGCGGAGATTCTCCTTTGCAACCTTTGACTCAATAGATTCCTCAATATGAGCAAGGGCATGCTCCACGCTTCCGGTGAATACGTGAAGCGGCTCGGCAAACTTTGCTTTCTTCGCTGCCTCTACGGCTTTCTCTGCCGCCTCAACACCGCCCTCACCTTTCAGTGCGCTGATCTCGATGACCGCACATCCGAGCTGACGGCCGATCTTTTCTACATCAATCTTGTCTCCGTTCTTGCGGACCACATCCATCATATTGACTGCGATAACGAGCGGAATGCCAAGCTCCATCAGCTGTGTCGTCAGATATAAATTTCTCTCAAAGTTCGTGCCGTCCACGATATTCAGGATGGCGTCCGGACGCTCATTCACCAGATATGTACGGGATACAACCTCCTCCAGCGTATACGGAGAAAGGGAATAGATTCCCGGAAGATCCTGAATGATGACCTCGCCCTTATGTCCTTTTAACTTTCCTTCTTTTTTCTCAACGGTAACGCCGGGCCAGTTTCCCACATACTGGGCATTACCGGTCAGCTGGTTGAACAGCGTCGTCTTGCCGCTGTTCGGATTACCCGCGAGTGCGATTTTAATACTCATATAACTCTCCTCTCTTAGCTGTGATATGATTAAAAAAATACCATAGCGTTCATTTACTCCACTTCGATCATCTCGGCGTCCGCCTTGCGGATGCTGAGCTCATAGCCGCGGACATTCAACTCAATCGGGTCGCCGAGCGGCGCCACTTTCCGCACCATGATCTCCACGCCCTTGGTGATACCCATATCCATGATACGGCGTCTGGTCGGCCCCTCTCCATGAAGGCGCTTCACGACAGCGGTATCGTTTACCTGCACATCCTTTAAAGTCTTCATTTTATCTCCTTTCCCTATATCGTGACTGCATCACGATTCACTTTGTCGTTCGTCAGATCATAATTCTGTTTGCCATCGTCCTGTCAAGGGCAACCCGGCTGTCTTTCACCTGAATGATCAGGTTGCCGCGCACCTCATTCACAATCTTGACTGACGCCTCCACAACCAGACCCAGTTCGGCCAGATGCTGTCTGACCTCGTCCTTGCCTGTAATCTTTTTGATGACAACAATCTCTCCTGCTTTTGCCATAGATAAAGGCATCATTGCACTTCCTCCCTGATTAGTAACCGGCAATCATTTTTATGATTTGCTATCGACCATTAGCTCTCAACAATCAATTTTACAATTCTCTACCGAACATTAGGTTTTCACAATCACTTTTATGATTAGCTATTATTTGTTAGATTTTTCTAACCTGACAGTAAGGAGTTTAACACTGCTCTTATTTGTTGTCAAGCACTTTCCATTCTTTTGTTTATGAATATTTTATATTTTCTGCCGCCTGTTTCGTACAAATAATACAGGGAGGCAGCATCTGCCTCCCTGTAATCTCTATCTCAGTTTTCCCACGGGCGAATCCGGTATACCGCTCCGATCTCCTCACAGATACGCCGGCATTCCTCCTCCTCCGCATGTGAGATTGTCGTCTCAACGGTCGTCATCACCACCTGCGGCACATGTTCTGTACATTTCCGTGCAAAATCAAGCATCGCATCAAAGGAACGATCGCCAAACCTGCTGCGCACCAGTTCATGATAACGCTCCGCATTCGGTGTATTCAGGCTGATGGAAACCGTATCGGCCAGTCCCGTAAGATCCGGTGTGATATCCCGATTCCAGATCAGATTCCCCATGCCGTTTGTATTGATCCGTATCCGTTTGCCATACGTCCGTTTTACGTGTTCTGCAACGGCAAGCAGAACCGGCAATGCTTCTGTCGGCTCGCCGAAGCCGCAGAAAACAACCTCGTCGAACTGCCCCATATCAAAGTTATCAAATGCCGCAATCACTTCCTCTGCTGTCGGTTCGCGCTCCAGCCACAAACTGCCGGACTCTCCCACCCGATCCATGGTCTGGCGCAGGCAAAAGGTGCAGGCGCAGGGACATTTGTTTGTCAGATTGACATATAAATTGTTGTGTACTTTATAAAGAATCTCCATCATATCTGCCTTTCTGCCTATCTGTCGGTTCTTATTTATCTTCGGAAAGCATTCGCTATCATCATCCGTTCATTTCACGAGCTCCCCGAGATGATCCTCGAAGCATACACCGTCCGTCATCGGAATCTCCCGCTCAATGGAACTGATAATACATATTCTGATAAACTCAGCGGCTTTCCTCACCGCATCCTCAAGAGAAGCGCCGTTTACCACATCAGCAGCGATAATCGAGGAGAAAATATCCCCCGTACCATGGCGGGCCGGACCTGCCTTTTCCGTACTGACCAGCTTAACCTCCTGTCCCGGTTCATAGCACAGGTTCGTCAGGCAGCTGCCCTGCGGGATACCGGAGATAACAATTTTATCTGCTCCCATCTGATGCAGCGCCTCAGCCAGCTGCGCCGCTTCCTCCATCTCCCAGTTCTCTTTATATGGTGTGTCCGTCAGGATACAAGCCTCCGTGAGATTCGGCGTCAGGATATCCGCATACTCTACCAGCTTTTTCATTTCATTGCACATTTCCGGTGTATAAGTGGCATATGGCTGCCCGTAATCGCCCATCACCGGATCAGCCAGCACCATCGTATCATCTCCGGTGAATTCTTCGAGAAATTTTTTTACCAGCGCAATCTGCTCCTTCGACCCCAGGAAACCCGTACAGATTCCCTCAAATCGCAGCCCCAGTTTTTTCCATTCTGCCATATAAGGCTCCATCTTTGATGTATAATCGTCAAAGAAAAAACTGTCGAAAGCCGTATGGTTAGACAAAATAGACGTGGGAAGCGGGCAGCACTGTACTTTCATCGCCGAGATAACCGGTAAAGCTACCGTGATTGAACAGCGCCCGAATCCGGAAAAATCATTGACGACCGCAATTTTTTTCTGATTATTATGTGATTCCATTTATATCATCCACCTTTCCTGTATTCTTTCTTCCGAGTATGATACAAAAGAACTGGTCCTAATCCAAGGTCCAGTTCTTTTTATCTCATACAAGCCAGTTCTACATCATCCCCGCCCCGCGGCAATTCTATTCAAGCTGTTCAGTATCATCACAGTTGCTTTTATTCTTTTGTTTTCTTAAAAATTCCCTTCCATGTCGGCGGATAGATCAGTATCAGCAGAGGAAACAGTTCCAGTCTTCCCGCAATCATGTCAAACATCAGAACAAACTTACTGAAATTCGAATAAAAGGAATAGTTCTCCATCGGGCCAACCAGATTCAGTCCCGGTCCGATATTGTTGATGGTCGCCGCCACAGAGGTAAAATTCGTTACCAGGTCTACATTTTCCAGAGACAAACAGAACATGGAAGCGACAAAAACCACGACAAACGCAATCAGATAAACATTCACGCCGCGAATCACCTCATCCTCCACCGTTTTGCCATCCATCTTGATCTTTTTCACGCTCTTCGGAAACAGATAGGAGCCGAACTCTCGTATCATGGTTTTGATCCATATGATAAACCGTGAAACTTTCATGCCGCCGCCTGTGCTCCCCGCGCAGGCGCCGCAGAACATCAGCAATACCAAAATCAGGCGCGACGTCTCCGGCCAGAGATTAAAATCCACGGTGCCAAAGCCCGTTGTCGTAATAATCGAAGCCACCTGAAAAGCCGCCTCCCTCAAATTCTGCTCAAAGGAAACAGCGGTATTATAAATGTTGGCCGTAATCAACGCCGTCGCCGCCAGCACGACGATAAAATAATAACGCACTTCTTCCATATGAAAAAGCTGACGCCATTTTTTAAACAGGATCAGATAATAGGCGTTAAAGTTCACGCCGAACAGGACCATGAAAACAGTAATGACCCATTGAAGATAAGGAGAATACCCCCCTATACTGTCCGAATGTATGCCGAATCCGCCGGTGCCGGCCGTCCCGAGCGCCGTCGTCACCGCGTCAAAAAAAGGCATCTGTCCGGCAAGCAAAAACACCAGCATCAGCACCGTCAGACCGATATAAATCAGATAAACAATCCGCGCGGAGTGCATCAGTTTCGGAACCAGCTTTGCCACCGAAGGTCCGGTAGTCTCCGCACGCATCAGATTCATATTCGAACCGCCGCTCATCCGGATAACAGCAAGCAGAAAGACCAGAACGCCCATACCGCCCAGCCAATGTGTAAAACTCCTCCAGAACAGCATGCAATGAGAGAGAGCCTCCACGTCATTCAGTATCGTCGCGCCTGTCGTCGTAAAACCGGATACCGTCTCAAAAAGCGCGTCAGTAAAAGAAGGAATCTCCCCGCTGAGTACAAAAGGCAGACAGCCGACCAGACTGATCATAATCCAGCTTAGCGCCGTCGCAATACAACCCTCCCGCATATAAAAGACCGTCCGTTTCGGTTTGAAGCGGGTCAGAATCAATCCCACGCATATGCTGCATACACTGAGAAGCAGAAAATACCATGCAGAATCCTCATGGTAAAAAAGTCCTGTTGCCCAGGGCAGCAGCATAAAGATCCCTTCCAGCGTCAGGATCCAGCTCAGAATATATCGAATCATTGATTTATTCATGACACGTTCCTTCTATCACTTTTCATGTCTGATGGCAACATTTTTATAATAAAGTGTCGCTCTGCGACACTTCGCGCGCGAGCGGTTGCGTCAGCAATAATTTCACTTCCGCGAGCTGTGCATCCTCGCGGAGCGTTTTTATATCATAGGACGAACTTTCCTATGATATAAAATACGATTGCTCCGCTCTGCGAGCTCCCGCAATCGCCGCCGGTATTCGCAATCCGGACTATCGCCCTTCTTGCTCATACCGGCTAAGTTGTCTAATAGACAGACAGATGTGCATGCAAGCATGCACATCTGTCTGTCTATTGACAACATTTTACACGAGTATGTCTCTGATACTGTCTATTCCGGGATGGGTCGTCACGATGATCACGGTGTCGCCGGAGCGGATCACATCCTGGCCGCGCGGAATAATAATCCTGCCTTTGCGATTGATGCAGGTAATCAGCATCTGATCCCTGAGCCGCAGTTCGGCAAGCGGAATATCTGTCACGCCGGTATCTTCCCCTACCGAAAACTCGATCGCCTCAACGCGGTCGCTGAACAGCTGTACCAGAGTCTCTATATCGCTTTTCATCTGCGCCGCCTTTGCGCGGACAAAAGCAACGATCGCCTCCGAGGTGATATATTTCGGAAAAATCAGACTGCCCAGATCCAGATTCTCGATCACCTGATGAAACTGAATCCGGTTAATCTTCGTAATCAGCTTGGCGTTGGAAACTTCACGCGCATACAGCGTCAGGAGAATATTCTCCTCATCTATACCGGTCAGCGCCACCACAGACTGAGCCGTCTCAATCCCCACCTCGCCGAGAAGATCGGCGTTGGAAGCGTCGCCGTTAATCACAACTGCCTGGGGAAGCAGATTGCTGAGTTCCTCACAGCGTTTCGCGTCTTTTTCTACAATCTTCACGGATATCCCTGCATCCAGCAGATGTCTGGCCAGATAATAGGCACATCGTCCTCCGCCAAGCAGAATCGTGTCCCGCACCTGATGTGTCTTGAATCCCGTCTTTTTTAAAAAATTTCTCCCGCTCCTGATCTGGGCAATAAAAGCGATCACATCTCCAGCCTGAAGCACAAACGAGCCGTCCGGGATCACCACCTCGCCATCACGCTCAACAGCGCAGATCAGGACATCGCTCAGCCGCTCGCTGCCGAGATCCATGATCTTCTTACCGGTCAGCGCGTTCCCCTCCGGCAGTTTCAGGCGAATCATATCCGCCTGTCCCCCGGCAAACACATTCACGGACAGAGCCGTCGGCATATATAAGATTCTGGCAATGGCATTCGCCGCCTGCTGATCCGGATTGATGATCATGGCCAGTCCCAGTTTTTCCTTCAGATAATCCGCCTCCGCGCTGTACTCGGGTGTACGCACCCGTGCGATCACATCACACTGTGCCGACCGCTTTGCCACGACGCAGCAAAGAAGATTCAGCTCATCTGATTCCGTCACGGCGATCAGAACATCCGCCTGATCTATACCGGCCTCACTCTGCACAGAAAAACTGGCGCCGTTTCCGACAATACCGATAATATCGAACCGATCCGTGAGCTGTTGAATGCTGGAAGCCCTCTGATCAATCACTGTAATATCATGATTATCCTGAATCAGCCTCTCCACCAGCGTGCTCCCCACCTTGCCGCAGCCGACAATAATAATATGGAGTCCTCTGGTTTTGCGTTTTTCTTTCTTTATATTCATGATTGTTTCCTATCCGCCGCAGTAATTTTAACAGAACCGTGCGGCATCAATAATCGATTAGAGTATATCTGATTCCTTATAAAAAAGCAATCCCCCGTTCCTGTCGAACGATATTTCGAATTTTTCCTTAAAACGAAAAAAACAGCCAGGTTATGGCTGTTCTTTCCTAAAGAGAAGGTATTTTTGCTATGGGGGAAGCAAAAACTATATAATGTATTGGGGATTTTACGGTTATTATAATACCAAATCGAGCCCCGAAAGTGTGCACAAACCTGAAAATATTTTTAAAACATTTTCGTTCATATTATACATTACCATTCTGAAACCCTCTCTGAAACTCATCGCTTTGTTACAATAAAGCGCTGTTTTCAGACTTTTCTGCGGTGTCTGCATTACCACATGGTCCATCCGCCGTCGATCACAATCGTCTGTCCGG
Source organism: Clostridiales bacterium (assembly GCA_021201035.1). Classification (GTDB taxonomy): domain Bacteria; phylum Bacillota; class Clostridia; order Lachnospirales; family Lachnospiraceae; genus Eubacterium_I. The sequence goes on along the minus strand of JAJQFQ010000216.1, from coordinate 1,020 downwards.
TGATCATGGATGCTTCCTCGGAAGCGATATAAGAAAATGCCGCTCCTACCTCGGAAGGCTCCACGCAGCGTCCCACCGGAATCATGCCGAGTACCATCTTGCGGTAATCCGGATCTTCCAGACGGGCTCTCGTCAGCTCTGTCATGGCAAAACACGGTGCTACCGCGTTCACCGTAATGCCGAACGGCGCCAGATCAAAGGCAAGTCCGCGTACCATCGCGTTGATACCGCCCTTGCTCGCACAGTAAGGCTGCTGATTCTCGCGGGCCACCAGACCGGCCTGGCTGCTGGTGAAAATGATGCGGCCCTTGCCCTGCTTTTTCATGACCGCTGCAACTGCCTGAGCCACAAAGAAACCGCCCTTTAAGTTCACATTCAGGACTGAATCCCAAACCTCTTCCGTCACATTCTCCAGCGGCATCGGACGGTTCAGTCCCGCATTGCTTGCGAGAATATCGATCCGCCCGTACTTTGCAACAATATCCTCTACGGTCTGGTTGATGGACTTCTGGCAGGTAACATCCAGTTCATGTGTATACACATCCTCAGCTCCGGATTCCTTGATCATGGTGATCGTCTGATCCAGAGATACACCGGGACGGTCTGTCGGTACAACGGTCGCTCCCTGCTTTGCAAATGTCGCGGCAATGGCCTGTCCGAGTCCCGCCGCGGCACCGGTAACTAATGCGATTTTTCCGGTCAATTCAAACATATCTGTCTCCTCCACTTCCGGTTACACTGTAACCCCTTCCTAATCAATGCTGAGAAATCGATGGCTCTGTCATTTGGATCCATACATCGACTTCAACGTACTATCGTCATCAACACTCAGTAAATTTAGTATAACCTTCGCCCCCGTTCTTGTCAACCCGGCATTCACGGTTCCCGGCATTTTAACGTTTTATACTTTATTTATATTTTCCCATTTTCTTTTAATATTTTATTTTTTCAGCTTTAATAATCTTGACACAGTTTGCTCACATTTCTTTTATAAGATGATTTCATCAAAAAGATATTCAC
>JAJQFQ010000070.1 GCA_021201035.1 Clostridiales bacterium | reverse complement strand
GTGAACTGACAGAGAAACAGCAGGAGTATGTCGTGGATGTCCTGATGGAGTGGATTGAGCGGCAGATGAATGATGCCAACAGATGAGATAATGTTGACAAGCCAGAGAAACAATTCTCCGGCTTGCAATATTTTTCTGCTCATTTGTATTTTGGCACAGGTTCTTATCTTGATTACTTATCCAGGATTTTACCGTCTATGCTGATGGTTATGACCTGCCAGGGGATGAACTTGCCGCTTTGCTGCAGCGCTTTCTTTGCCGCCTGCTCCAACCCGCCGCAGCAGGGTACCTCCATGCGCACAATGGTTACGCTCTTGATATCGTTCGTTTTTATAATTTCTGTAAGCTTTTCGCTATAATCCACGTTGTCAAGCTTCGGACAGCCGATGAGCGTGATTCTGCCGTGCATAAACTCCGAGTGCATGTTAGCATAGGCGTAGGCGGTGCAGTCGGCGGTGATGAGCAGTTTCGCGTCCTTGAAATAGGGTGCGTTTTACCGGTACAAGTTTGATCTGGCATGGCCACTGCCCCAGCTGGCTTGCCGTGGACACGGTCGCAGTGCCGGCAGCAGGAGCATTTTCGTTAGGAGTAAGGGCGCGCATTTTCTGGCCGGGGCATCCTGCATGAGGCAGTGCCATGCCGCTTTCACGCATCTTTTTCTGCTTGTTTTCCATGACAGCCTGCTCATTGTATGCGGCGGCCTCTCGCTCCACGAAAGTGATGGCGCCGGTAGGGCACTCAGGCAGGCAATCGCCCAAACCGTCGCAGTAGTCGTCTCGAAGGAGCTTTGCTTTGCCGTCCACCATGCCGATGGCACCTTCGTGGCAGGCTGCAGCACATGCGCCGCAGCCGTTGCACTTTTCTTCGTCTATCTGAATAATCTTGCGAACCATGATGAACCTCCTATTCTTCTTCAAAAGTGTCTTTGCCTACGCCGCAGAGAGGGCATTCAAAATCCTCTGGCAGGTCTTCAAACTTTGTGCCGGCTTCGATGCCGTGTTCCGGGTCGCCGACAGCCTCATCGAACACATAACCGCAAACGGTGCAAACATATTTTTTCATGGGTATTACCATCCTTCCTTTTTTCTTTACTTGTTTTTGTAGACACAGTATATTACAATGCAGATGGCATGTATGTGGTTAAAACCACAAAAGGAGGATTTATGGAAATGTTTTTTCTGGCTGCTTTTCGCGGGATCTGCGAATCGGAATATCATGAACTTCAGGCACTGGGTTTCATTCGCAGGAAGACATTTGAAAAAGACGAGGTTATTTTTTCTACGGGAAGTTATGTAACTAAGCTGGGGCTGGTATGCTCTGGCTGTGTGCACATCGAAAATAACGACCTCTGGGGAAATAAAAGCATTCTTTCCCGGGTGGAGCTAGGACAGGTGTTTGCGGAAACTTATGCGTTGTGCCATGAGCCGATGATGGTGGATGCAGTAGCCGCAGAGGAAACAAGCATAATCTTTCTTGATCTGCAGCAGGCACTGGACAGCTCCCGGATGGGACAAAGCTGGTATGCAAAGTTGCAGAAGAATCTGTTGATGATGTCGGCACGAAAAAATCTGACCCTTTCGGGGCGAATTTTTTGCACCACGTCAAAAACCATACGCGGGCGGCTTTTAACCTATCTTTCCGGGGAGGCGGCAAGAAACGGTGGCAATGAATTTGAAATTTCTTTTAACCGCCAGCAGCTTGCGGATTATCTGAATGTAGAGCGAAGCGCGCTTTCCAAGGAACTGGGGCGCATGAAAAACGAAGGGCTTATAAATTACAGAAAGAATCATTTTGAACTTATTGAAAATTAGCAGACGGGTAGTCCACCCCTGCCTTTGCCGCCTGTGTATGCTGGTCCTTCCGTGGGATATGATATATGCGCCCGTTGCGCCGGAAATTATACCCGGTCTGGTGGAAATGGAACGGCACGTCATATTCCACGCATTGGTTCATGGTGTTTAAGACCCAGCTGAAATCGCAGACCCTGGCGTCATCGCCGGATTCGCCGCCGCAGGAAACCAGTTCAATCTCAGAATGATATTCCTTCAGCCAGGGGCGGATGTTGACTGGCTCCAGCATGGGTTCATGGATGATCTCTTTGTGCCGGATTGGAAGTTCGAGGAATATGGGAAGCCGCCGGTTTGCCATCTGCTGGTTCTCGCAAGTGCAGCAGATATGAACGTTTTCATAGCCGTCTCCCCAGTCGTCCGGCAGGCTGACATGGAAGCGTTCCGGGCGCTTTGTAATAAAATAGAACTCCAGATCCGGCCGCTCCCGCATCATCGCCCAGGCATCCATGCGCCATTCGTCCGCCGCCGGGTGGAAGAAATCAGATGTAAAACAGGTATAGACATACTCGCCGTCCGGCTGTAGTTTATACTGTCTTTGGCGGTTCTGTTTGATTGGCAGGTCAAAGGAAGCGGTCTTTTTGACAAAGGAAGCGTCTTTGCCGAACTCAGCATCCCGCCGGTAAACATAGCATTTGGAGCATCCGCTGCTTACCTTGGTGCAGCCATGCCACGGATTCCATGTTGCCACTATAGGACACCTCCTCTCCCGAAAATATTATTCATCTACCTGAAAAATCATCTCCACCGAAACATCCAGATAGGCTGCCAGACGCAGTGCCATCTCGATAGATGGATTGCGGCGGCCGCATTCTATATTGCTGATGCTTTTCCGGCAGGAACCGACAGCCGAAGCCAGCTCATCCTGATTCAAATGTTTTTCCATGCGTATTTCTTTTAGTTGATTTTTAACAGCCATTATGGAACACCTTTCGTTTTGTCTGATAAATCCGGAACCCCCGTCAAAGTACAGGTTTAATTTTTCAATTAAGGTTCCTGATATAATCAGTCTATTCTTTTTGGTGTCCAATAAAAAGGACTTGATATCGCTCGTTCGGTTACTCGTTTTTATCCGATTAGCCGACTACTCTTCCAAACACCAGGAAGGAGTCCTGTTTTTTTATCGGAATCGGAGTGTATTCCTTGTTTAAGGAGACAAGGAAATTTCCCTCCCTTGTGCTCATCATCTTTTTACAGTACGCATTCCCGTTGAGGAAAAAAATACCGATCTCACCATTTTCTACCTGCCGAGTTGGCTGCACAAATACGATCTGGCCGTCAACAAACCGCGGCTCCATACTGTTTCCTTTGATCCGTATCCCGAACTCAGCGCTGGCCGGCACTTCTGCTCCGACCTCGATCATCGTATAATCTTCTCCGTCTAAGAATTCACCGCGGCCGGCAGACGCCGGAAGGTCAAACAGCTTTATCTCCCGGATGAACGGAATAACGGTCGTTTCTTCCTTCCGGTATTTATCGGAGGATTCCAGCAGGCTGATATATTCTAAGGCCCGTTCGCGCCCTTCCTCATTCAAGCCGGCGAGCGGATCTGTTTCCCGGCAGCAGCCAATAAACTCATTATAAATATCTGTGATGCCCAATATCTTACAAAGGGCAAAGAACTGTGTCGCGCTCGGTACGCTGACATCTTTTTCCCATGAGCTGACTGCAGTATTGCCAAGGGTAAACCCATAGTTCTTCAATTCCGCAGCAAGTTGTATCTGGGACATCTTTTTTTCTTTTCGGTGCGCAGCAATGATTCTGCCGACTGATTTCATAACAGCCTCCAATTTCCGGTTTGTATCACAAACACATGATCCCTTTCATTCTTTTACATCCCCGGAGAATAATCATCTCCTGGAGATGTATTGATCTTATATATGGAGTATATACAATTTTCCCGAATATCGCAAGCCAAATTTCCAATTTTGTTGCAAATGGGAACTATGTTTCCATTGATTTCCTTTAAAAGTGGAATTATAATATGCCTACACAGAAATACGAACAGATGTTCGGGTTTTGCAGAGGCAAGGAGGCGGTCTTCGATTATGAGAACGATTTTACATTCAGATATGAACAGCTGCTATGCCAGCATTGAACATCTTTATCACCCGGAGCTGTCCGGGAAACCATTGGCGGTAGGCGGTGACCCGGAGGCCAGGCACGGGATTGTCCTTGCCAAAGATCAGATGGCAAAGAAAGCCGGAGTGAAGACTGGTATGGCGCTTTGGCAGGCCAGGCAGGTCTGCCCGGATATTATCTTTATTTCGCCGCATATGGATCGGTATCTGCGTTTCTCCCGACTGGCGCACGAGATTTACGGGGAGTATACAGACCTCCAGGAGCCGTTCGGGATTGATGAATCGTGGTTGGATGTCACGGCCAGCACTTCCCTGAAAGGGGATGGGCGGAAAATCGCGGAGGAGATCAGCAGGCGTATTAAGTCGGAACTGGGCATCACGGTGAGCATCGGCATCTCCTGGAACAAGATCTTCGCAAAGTTCGGGAGTGATTATAAAAAGCCGGACGCCATCACCGAGATCACGCCGGACAATTATAAACAGATTGTTTGGACGAAGCCGACCGGTGACCTGCTCTATGTCGGACCGGCTACAAAGAGGAGTATGTTGACAGGAAAGCGAGTGTTTTATTCGCACATGGTTTCATCAGAAAATGTCTAAAGCAGTAATAGAGAGAGTGAGGTATGGATCATGGAAGCAGTAAACAACTGTAAGGTTTATGTAGATGTCGGCGTAGAGTTTAATGCAGATGGCTGGATGCGCCCGCGCTGGGTCCGGTGGACAGACGGGCATGTATATAAGATTGACCGCGTTGTGGACTGCGTCCGGGCGGCCAGCCGAAAAGCGGGTGGTGTCGGATATCGCTATACGGTAGTGATCGGCGGTCAGGAATCGCAGTTATATTATGAAGAAAATTATAAATGGTTTGTGGAAGCAAAGCAGCCGCACTGAAAACAGGCATTAACGAATACTGCGCTCCTTCTGATTTTATTTCCCTCGGTCAGAGGGGCGTACACCGTGCGGATACTTATGATACATAGCATGGGTTTTCTTGTGAATTCCCGTGACATTACAAAAACGAGGAGGACTCTGCGATGCAAAATGAAAATATACAGGATGAATTGATTATCTCCACTTGCCCGAAATGCGGTACACGATTGATGTCAGGAAAGCTGCTTGTCGGGGGAATGCTCCAGTGTGCGAAATGCAAACGTCACTGGATGGTAGAGATGGATGAGGACCAGGTAGTTGTCAGGAAATATTCCTGCGCTAAATAAATCGCCGGCTTAGCCGGCAACGTAACTTAATAGAATGAGACATACTGTAAATGCGTCGGATTAGGGAAACGCCTTCAGGGACGGAAGTCAGGAGTCAAAAGTTTGTTAGTAGGACTGGACCGGTCTGTGAGTGCCGGACGAGTCCGGCAGACGGAATTGCAATTCCATAGGAGAATTGTGCCATCTGCCGGGCTCTTTTTTTCTGCAGAAAATTCTGACAATCCGTAACAGTATGCCGTCCTTTTCCTCTTCGACTGGGAGAACAATTCCGTTCTACCAGAAGGGAGGATTTATGTATTTTGATGCAAAAGAAACCGGTGATAGAATTCGTAGTTTGAGAAAATCCAGAAAAATAACACAGGAGGGACTTGCTGAGATACTTGGTGTTTCCCAGGATCATATTGGAAAGGTAGAAGTGGCAATAAACGGCGTTTCGATTGATTTATTGATAGATATAGCGGTTTTTTTTGATGTCAGTCTGGATTATCTGATTATGGGGAGAAAAAAACGAAAGTGATATAGACTGTTGGCCGCTGATCGACCCTGCGGGGACAGAATGAAATCAGAAGCGAAAGAGAGGTGAGAGAGAATATGCTGAAAATTGACCATGAATTTGCGGATCAGATTCCTCCGTTGACTGATGAGGAGTTTGAACAGTTGGAAGCGAATATTCTGGATGATGGCGAAGTGATAAACCCCATTATCATATGGAATGGCGTTATCGTTGACGGTCATAACCGATACCGAATTATAGAAGAACATCCGGAGATTCCATACAGGACTTTCGAGAAAAATTTTTCGGATCGGAATGAAGTAATGGCCTGGATCTGTAGAAATCAGCTTGGACGACGGAATCTGACGCTGGAGCAGAAGAAATATCTAATTGGAAAACAGTACCGTATGGAAAAAAATACTTACGGGGGAGATCGAAAAAGTACGGATGCAAAATCAAGTTCGCAAAATGCGAACTTGATTTCTGAGAGAAAAACCTGTGAGAGAATTGCGAAAGAAAATCATGTTGAAAAAACTTATGTTACACGCGCAGAAAACTATGCAGACGGAATAGATGCCGCGGAAGATGCAGTGCCGGGTATTCGACAAGAGATTCTTTCCGGAGAGATATGTCCCATAACATCCGCTGTCCAAGCCGTAGCCGCTGCTCCGCCGGAAGAACGAGCAGAGCTTGCAAAGCATCTCCGAGACCCGGAGGTACAGCGGCGGGGAAAAACCAAACAAAAGAATAAGAAACAAGCTGACGAAAACATTGAGCCGCCCACTCCCAGGCATAAGGTGGACGAAAACAGTATGCTGGAATCTTTGCGGGGAGTGGCAAAAACGATGATACGCGCCAGCAACCAATGTTTTAACCTTTTTCCGACGCTTCTCACAGAACAGCAATATCGGGAACGGGTCATTGAAATCATGCAGGAACCCCCAAATTTTATTTTAAATATTGAAGCAGGAGGTGAATTACAATGCCAGACGAAGAATTGATTTATGAAGAAATGGATATCAATTCCGCTGATATCATCGTACCGCGTTACAGCTATCAGCGCCCTTTACATCCGACGCGTGCAAAAAAATAGCTACACACTTCGATGAACACCTTGCCAACATCCGATATTTTAAAAACGCCGACGGCGCGGAGGGATATCCCGATCCCGAAATGCCTTGCCGATTGCCTTCGGGAAGAACAGAAAAAATCCATATCGAAATTTGTTATAGCTGACAGTAATGGGCAGCCGTTATCCTTGTCGCAGTATCGGAGATTGTGGAAGTATGTAGAGGTTCGTTCGCAGAAGGGAAGGACTTATTATAAATATGTCAACGGGCAGAGTATTAAATACACGGTCAAACCATATGAACGCGGGCACCAGCGGAATAACCATAACATAGTCTATAGCATTGATTTTAAGGTTACGCCGCATATCCTCCGACATACTTATATCACAAATCTGCTTTATGCTGGGGTAGACCCGAAAACCGTGCAGTATTTAGCCGGGCATAAGAACAGCAAGACAACCATGGATATTTATGCAAAAGTTAAGTACAATAAACCGGAACAGCTTTTAGGGGTAGTGAATCAGGCTTTTAAGCAGTAATTATAAAATAGGCGAAAATCTTTTTTTGAACTTTCTGTTGATTAGCTGAGATGAAATGAGTAAACTATATACATGCAGTGGTATTCACTACGTTGAAGAATCATATCAAATACAGATAATATGAATGGCTAGTTCGGACGAACCAAAAGGAGATGATTCGATTGCTGACATGGGATGAGCTTATAAAAGAAATATACAAGGGTGAAAAGATAGATATGGAATGTAAGCTGGCGGGGAAAGCAATACCACAGTCAGTTTATGAAACATACTGTTCGTTCGCAAATTCAAAAGGCGGAAATATTGTGCTTGGCGTGGAGGAGGATAAAAACGAAACTAATCCGGAAACACGCTTTAAAATTCGCGGTATTGCTGAGCTGGAGAAAATTCGCGAGGATTTCTGGAATACCATCAACGGTCAAAAAGTAAATGCAAATATTCTGGTTGATGATGATGTTTATACCGTTGAGAGCGGTGATATCGTATTGCTTGTGATACATGTGCCCAGAGCGGATTACACGGTGCGCCCTGTTTATAAGGGAGACAATCCATTTAAGGGAACCTATAAAAGAAATCATGAGGGTGATTATCATGCGAAAGAGTATGAAGTCAGGGCTATGATACGTGATCAAAGTTCGGAGGGAAATGACAGTACCATTCTCGAAGGATTTACGATGGATGACATTGACGCGGATTCACTGAGAAGGTACCGAGTCATGTTTAACACAAGTCATCCGGATCATGTATGGAGAGAACTGCCGGATCAGGAATTTCTGGAGATGCTTGGTGGTTATCGCAGAGACCGCAGGAATAAGCTGGAAGGACTTACAGTTGCCGGACTTATGATGTTCGGAACAGGACTTGCAATTCGCGATGAATTCGATAATATTTTCATGGATTACAGAGATGAAACGGGAGCAAGTGTGACGCAGCGTTGGGTAGATCGGGTTACCTATGATGGTACATGGGAAAATAATCTGTTTAATTTTTTTATGAAGGTAGCACCGAAATTGACGGAGGATCTGAAAAAACCGTTTGTCCTGGAGAACATGCAGAGGGTAGATGATACTCCGGTGCATGAAGCAATTAGGGAAGCATTCGTGAATCTGATTATCCATTCTGACTATCGGATGGATGCCGGGGTGCTTAAGATTATAAAGACAGCGGACGGATTCACTTTTACAAACCCGGGAAGCTTAAAGCTGCCGAAGGAACAGATTTAC
>JAJQFQ010000053.1 GCA_021201035.1 Clostridiales bacterium | reverse complement strand
GGCGTTAATTCGGGTTCTGATCGGATGCGTGGTATCGCTTGTCATTTCGTTTTTTATTGTGTTGATGACGCGCAGCCTGGATTATTCCCGTGCGGAGCGTGTGCAGTTTGAGGATGACGAGTATTATTACTATGTGAAAGCTGTGCCAAAGGCGCTTGTGAAGCCTGCGGACAGGCAGGTGAAGCATATTCATTCGAAACACAGCAGGGGCAGGAAAAATCAGAAGGGAAGACGATCCCAGACAGATACCGGACAGAGACGGCCGCAGGAGACTCTGGAGGAGCAGGTGATGCGCGAGTTTGGTGAGCGTGATTGAGCCGGATGGGGTGATGTGCCCCATCGCGCAGCGATTTTAAATGGGCTTTTTCTCGTAACTGTGAAGGTACTGAACAGTTAAGATGTATGATGATCAGGGGAAAGGATGTGAGGCAATGAGAGAGATGGCAGCGGGCTTATATATGGTGATGGATAAGTATCTGTACTGGATCAATCTGCCGAAGCTTACCCCCATTGATGTGGTTGAGATTATTATCATAGCATTTGTCATTTATAATATTCTGGCCTGGATTAAAAATACCCGTGCGTGGGCACTGCTTCAGGGGATCATTGTCATCCTGATATTTCTGCTGCTGGCGGGATTGTTCCAGATGAATACGATCCTGTGGCTGGCCGCGAGACTGGCGAATATTGCCGTCCTCGCGTTAGTCGTGATCTTCCAACCGGAGCTCCGGAACGCACTGGAGAGTCTGGGCAGAAGAAATTTTCTGAGCGCATTTTTTCGTGCGGGTTTTACCAGAGACAATTCCCAGCGTTTTTCGGATAAGACGATCACCGAGCTGGTGAAGGCCTGCTATGAGATGGGCAAGGTGAAGACCGGCGCACTGATCGTTCTGGAAAGAGACGTGCAGCTGAATGAATATACACGTACCGGAATCACGCTGGATTCCGTGATATCCAGTCAGCTGTTGATTAATATATTCGAACATAATACGCCGCTGCATGACGGGGCTGTCATTGTCCGCGGGGACAGGATTGTATCCGCGACCTGTTATCTGCCGTTATCTGATAACATGCAGCTCAGCAAGGACCTGGGTACCAGGCATCGGGCAGCGGTGGGCATCAGTGAGGTGAGTGATTCTCTTACGATTGTGGTATCGGAAGAGACGGGGGCGGTTTCCATTGCCATGGATCGCATTCTTTATCGGGATGTGGACGCGGATTTCCTGAGAAGCAAGCTGAAGTATGCCGCAAAACGGAATGCGCAAAGCGAGACTTTTGTGGAGAGAATCCGGAAAAGGCTGAATCTTCCGGATCCGCAGAATAAACAGAGCGATTCTTCTCTGGAGAAAATGAGAAGGAGGATGAAGCATGCTGAAAAAACTGAGCAGTCTGATCACGAATAATTTCGGACTGAAGATTCTTGGTCTTGTCATTGCGATTATCCTCTGGATGGCGATCGTGAATGTACAGGATCCGGATAAAACGCAGACATTTTCCATAGAGGTTGAGGTGGTGAATGCAGATTTCCTGACGGATCTGGGGAAGACATACGAAGTCGTGAACGGGACGGATACGATTTCATTCACCGTGACAGGGAAGAGATCCGTGGTTGAAAACCTGACGGCAGCAGATTTTAAAGCAGTGGCTAATATAGAAGATATAGATGATTCCATGTCCATTGTGCCGATCATCGTTACGGCGACCAGTTACAGCAGCCAGCTGGAAATCACGACGCGTAGTTCATATATGCAGGTAAATGTTGAGAACCTTGTAACTCAAGAGTATGAGGTTGAGATTCTGACGGACGGAATGCCGGCGACGAGCTGTTATGTAGATTCTCTGTCGGCGTCGCCCGGGACGGTTACGGTTACCGGACCGGAATCTGTGGTGGAACAGATTGATACTGCTCAGGTGACGCTGGATATCGGCGGCACATCGGAGACGGTATCTTCAGAGGCAGATATCCTGCTGCTGGATGAGTCTGGCGATGAGGTGGCTCAGGATCGACTGACATTGAGTGTGACGCAGACGACTGCCACGGCGGAGATCCTTATGAGAAAATCTGTTTCGCTGTCATTTGAGGTGACAGGAGAACCTGCGGACGGCACTCGTTATCAGGAGGTCCAGAGTGAGGTGTCTTCAGTGATGCTGGTTGGCGATGCGGATGTGCTTCGCACACTGGAGGAGCTGGAGATTTCTTCGGAACAGTTCAATATTGACGGTGCGGCCGGGTCTGTTACGACAGAGATTTATCTGGCGGATTATCTGCCAGAGGGAGTTTCGCTGGCAGATAATGAAGAGGAGGATATCACTGTTACCATTGTGATTGAGACGCAGACCACGGCTGATGTGGAAATGCCTGTTTCCAATATTATCGTCTCAAATCTGGCGGATGGACTGGATCTTACCTTTGACAGTGATACGCTTACGGCGAATCTTACCGGATACGAAGATGAAATAAGCTCTGTCAGCGGAGATGATATCACCGGCACACTGGACGCATCCGGTCTGACCGCGGGGACCTGGGAGGTGACGGTTGTATTGACGGGAGATTATCTGAGCGGGACGGATGCGACGGTTTCTGTCACGGTCACGGAAGAGACATCATCCGAAAATACGGATTCCGATACGACGAATCAGGACAGCGGAGAGGAGTAGCGCAAATGGTAAAAGAAAAAATTATCATCAGTAATCCTGCGGGACTGCATCTTCGCCCCGCCGGGAAAATCAGTTCGGCAGCATCGGCATATCAGTCTTCTGTTTATCTCTATAAGGGAAATAAGTCGGCGAATGCCAAGAGCCTGCTGGCTTTACTTGGGGCTTGCATTAAATTCGGAGATGAAGTAGAATGCATATGCGAGGGAGAGGACGAGGAAGCTGCCCTTGCAGAGGTGATTGAATTGCTTGGCACAGGGTTTCTGAACGAATAGATCAATACAAGAGAGGACACAGGATATGGATCATTTGGATGAATTAGAGGCGGAATCGATATATATCATGCGTGAGGTGGCGGCGGAGTGTGAGAATCCGGTCATGCTGTATTCGATCGGAAAGGATTCCTCTGTGATGCTGCATCTGGCATTGAAGGCGTTTTATCCGGAAAAACCTCCTTTTCCGTTTCTTCATGTGAATACCACATGGAAGTTTAAAGAGATGATTTCATTCCGCGACAGGGTTGCTGAAAAATACGGGATTGAGATGCTGGAATACATTAACGAAGAGGGGCTTCGCGAGGGCATCAATCCATTTGACAGCGGAGCGGCCTACACGGATATTATGAAGACGCAGGCTTTGAAACAGGCTCTGAATAAATACGGATTTACCGCGGCTTTCGGCGGCGGGCGCCGTGATGAGGAGAAGAGCCGGGCGAAGGAGAGAATTTTTTCTTTCCGAAATGCGGAGCAGGCGTGGGATCCGAAGAATCAGCGGCCGGAGATGTGGAAGCTGTTCAATACAGAGATCAACAGAGGGGAGAGTATTCGGGTATTCCCGATCTCGAACTGGACGGAGAAGGATATCTGGCAGTATATCAGGCGTGAGCAGATTGAGATCGTGCCTCTCTATTTTGCCGCGGTCCGGCCCGTTGTGGAGCGGGACGGCAATCTCATTATGGTGGATGATGATCGGATGAGACTCCTTCCGGGAGAGGTTCCCATGATGAAAAAGGTGCGTTTCCGTACGCTTGGCTGTTATCCGCTTTCCGGCGGCGTGGAGTCAGAGGCGGACACGCTGGACGCGATTATTCAGGAGACATTGAGTGCTGTGGAGTCTGAGCGTACCAGCCGTGTGATTGATAAGGACGGCGGCGCGGCCAGTATGGAGAAACGTAAGAGGGAGGGCTATTTCTGATGGATGCGTTGTTGAAGTTCATTACCTGCGGCAGTGTGGACGACGGGAAGTCTACGCTGATCGGTCATATGCTTTATGACGCAAAGCTGATTTTTGCGGATCAGGAGCGTGCGTTGGAGCTGGATTCCAAGGTTGGCTCCAGAGGCGGCGCGATCGATTACAGTCTCCTTCTGGACGGTCTGATGGCCGAGCGGGAGCAGGGCATTACCATAGATGTGGCTTACCGGTATTTTACAACGGACCGGCGTTCATTTATTGTCGCGGATACGCCCGGCCATGAGGAGTATACCCGGAATATGGCGGTAGGAGCGTCCTTTGCGGATCTTGCGGTGATTCTGGTAGACGCCAGCCAGGGAGTCCTGACACAGACCAGGAGACATACAAGAATCTGTTCTCTCATGGGAATCAAGCATTTTGTCTTTGCGGTCAATAAAATGGATCTGGTCAACTATGAGAAAACAAAGTTCGACAAGATTCGGAAAAATATCCGGGTTCTTCTGGCGGAGTTCGATTATAAAACAGCGGTTATGATTCCGGTATCTGCTACAGAGGGAGATAATATCACTACGAAGTCCGGCCGTATGCCCTGGTACAGAGGGAAACCGCTTCTGAATTATCTGGAAACAATCGACGTAAAAGAGGATCCTGCAGAGACCGGATTTACCATGCCGGTGCAGCGGGTCTGCAGGCCGAATCATTCTTTTCGCGGTTTTCAGGGACAGATCGAGAGCGGCAGCGTTTCGGTCGGAGACCGGCTTACGGTACTTCCGAGCGGCGAGACTGCGAAGGTGACTTCGATTTATCAGGGGTCTGATGAGGTTCAGGAGAGTTCCGTGGGACGGGCCGTGACGATTCAACTGGATACGGAAGTTGATATATCCCGCGGCTGCGTGCTTGTCGAGCAGGCTGAAGAGTTTATCAGCACAATGTTTGCCGCTACAATTCTCTGGATGGATGACCGCAAGCTGATGGCCGGTAAGAGTTATCTGTTAAAGATTGGCACGCAGAAGGTTCCGGCTACCGTGATGAATATTAAATACAAGATTGATGTGAATTCCGGTGAGGAAGTATATGCCGATACGATTTATAAAAATGAGATTGCACGCTGTGAGATTTCTGTCGCTTCGAAGATCGTATTTGACAGATTCGAGAAAAACAACGCGCTTGGTTCGCTGATTCTGATCGACCGGATTTCCCATATGACTTCCGCCTGCGGCGTGGTAGAGCATGCGCTTAACCGCGGTGACAATCTGACCTGGCATGACATGGATATTACCCGGGAATTTCGGGAAGAACAGCTCGGGCAGCGGGCAAAGACCATCTGGTTTACCGGTCTTTCCGGCGCCGGGAAATCTTCACTTGCCAATGAACTGGAGAAATGCCTGGTGCGCGAGGGTCGGCATACGATGCTTTTAGATGGGGATAATGTCCGTATGGGCCTGAATAAAAACCTCGGATTCCGTGAACATGACCGGATTGAGAATATCCGTCGGATCGCTGAGGTCGCAAAACTGATGAACGATGCGGGGCTGATCGTGCTGGCTTCCTTCATCTCTCCGTTTATAAGGGACCGCAGGAATGCGCGTGAGATCATCGGAGATGCGTTTGTGGAGGTTTATGTGAATACGCCTCTGGAGGAATGCGAGAAGCGTGACGTCAAGGGACTTTATAAAAAAGCGCGCAGCGGTCAGCTTGATAATTTCACCGGTGTCACCAGTCCGTATGAGGCGCCGGAGCATCCGGACATTGTCATTGACACCAGTCAGGGCACGTTGGAGGAATGTGTTCGGAAGGTTATGGAGCAGCTGGAGGAGCTTTTATAGGGGCTTTTGCCTCAACATTATTATATAATTTACAGAGGAAATAAAATGGGAAAATATTTTGGCACGGACGGCTTTCGCGGGGAGGCGAATAAGACGCTGACCGTGGAGCACGCTTATCAGGTAGGCCGCTTCCTCGGCTGGTATTATCATAAGCTGAGCGGACACCGCACAAAGGTTGTCATCGGAAAGGATACCAGAAGGTCCAGCTATATGTTTGAGTATTCGCTGGTAGCCGGACTGACAGCCTCCGGCGCAGATGCTTATCTGCTCCATGTCACGACGACGCCATCGGTATCCTATGTGGTGCGCACAGAGGATTTTGACTGCGGGATCATGATTTCCGCAAGTCACAATCCGTATTATGACAATGGAATCAAGCTGATCAACGGTCAGGGCGAGAAGATGGACGAGACGACCATCTCTTATATCGAGGATTATATCGACGGAAAGCTGGATCTGTTCGGTGAAAAGCTTGAGGAGCTGCCCTTTGCAGTTCGGGATGACATCGGCTGTACCGTAGATTATGCGGCGGGAAGGAACCGTTACGTCGGCTATCTGATCTCGCTGGCGGTTCACTCTTTCCGCAATGTGCGCGTCGGACTGGACTGCGCGAACGGGAGCGCTTGGATGATTGCCAAGAATGTTTTTGATGCGCTGGGGGCGAAGACCTATGTGATCAATGCGGAGCCGAACGGCACCAACATTAATTACAATGCCGGCTCGACTCATATAGAGGTTCTGCAGAAGTTTGTAAAAGATCAGCGTCTGGATGTCGGCTTTGCTTACGACGGAGACGCGGACCGCTGTATTGCCGTAGACGAACAGGGCAATGTCATAAACGGCGACCTGATACTCTACATATACGGAAAGTATATGAAGGACAGGGGCAAGCTTCTGAACAATACCGTTGTCACTACGGTTATGTCGAATTTCGGCCTGTATAAAGCGTTTGACGCTGCCGGCATTGACTATGATAAGACAGCTGTAGGCGACAAGTATGTGTATGAGAGTATGCAGAAAAACGGACACCGCATCGGCGGGGAGCAATCCGGGCATATCATTTTCAACAAATATGCAACGACCGGCGACGGCATTCTGACTTCAATCAAAGTCATGGAAGTGATGCTTGCGAGGAAGCTGCCGCTGTCGAAGCTGGCCGAACCGGTCCGGATCTATCCGCAGGTGTTAAAAAATATCCGGGTGAAAAGCAAGCCGGAGGCACAGAATGACCCGGATGTGCAGGTAGCTGTCAGCGCTGTGGCAGAAAAGCTTGGCGATACCGGGCGCATTCTTGTCCGCGAGAGCGGTACGGAACCGCTGATCCGCGTCATGGTTGAGGCGGAGACCGAAGAGCTCTGTGAACAGTATGTGGATCAGGTGCTTGATGTGATCCGGAGGAAGGGTCATCCGCAGTAAACTGCTCTCGCAATATAAAAAGAGAAAGAGGTGAGTTGTGTGGTTGAATTAGATCAGTTCAAGACTGTTCTGAACGCATACAGACACCCGCTCCAGGAAGTAAGGGATTCACTTTGACCTCGCCAATAAAGAGCAGAGGATCGAAGAACTGGAACGGGAAATGGAAGCCCCGGATTTCTGGAATGATCCGGAGCGTTCCCAACAGATGATGAAGGAATTAAAAAGTAAAAAAGACGATGTTCAGGTATATGAACATCTGGTTTCCGTGATGGATGACATTGAGGTCATGCTGGAGATGGGGTATGAGGAGAACGATGCCTCTCTGATTCCCGAGATTGAGGAGATGCTTGGCGAGTTTGAGACAGAGTTTGAGCAGATCCGTATCAAGACCCTGTTGTCCGGTGAATTTGACGGCAAGAACGCCATCGTCACCCTGCACGCCGGCGCGGGAGGGACAGAGGCCTGCGACTGGGCGGGCATGCTTTACCGTATGTATACGCGATGGGCTGCCGCGAAAGGCTATGAACTGGAAGTGCTGGATTACCTGGACGGCGATGAGGCCGGTGTCAAGTCGGTTACGTTTCAGGTGAACGGTGAGAATGCCTACGGTTACCTGAAATCCGAGAAGGGCGTACACCGTCTGGTGCGTATCTCGCCGTTTAATGCGGCGGGCAAGCGGCAGACATCCTTTGCTTCGTGCGACGTTATGCCGGAACTGGATGACAATATAGAGGTGGAGATTAACGATGATGATCTTCGGATTGATACGTATCGTTCCAGCGGCGCGGGCGGACAGCATATCAACAAGACATCCTCCGCAATCCGCATTACGCATCTGCCTACCGGTATTGTCGTACAGTGCCAGAACGAGCGTTCCCAGCACATGAATAAGGATAAGGCCATGCAGATGCTGAAATCCAAACTTTATTTGCTGAAACAGCAGGAGAATAAAGAGAAAGCGGACGATATCCGGGGCGAGCTGACAGAGATCGGCTGGGGGAATCAGATCCGTTCTTATGTGATGCAGCCATATAAGATGGTGAAGGATCTGCGGACGAATGAGGAAACCGGGAATGTGGATGGCGTAATGGATGGGGATCTGGATCCTTTTATGAACGCCTATCTGAAATGGGTTGCGCTGAACTGATGATATATGTTAATATATCTTTGTTGTGAAAACAAACGTATCTCCGGGGAGAACACGGGAGGCGGGATATGGCGGAAAAAACGAAATATTTTGTCCTGAAGCAGAAGGCAGTGCCGGAGGTACTGCTGAAGGTGGTGGAGGCAAAGCGGCTCATTGACTCGGGTAAGGCGATTTCCGTGCAGGATGCTACGGATACGGTCGGGATCAGCCGCAGTTCTTTTTATAAATACAAGGACGACATATTCC
>JAJQFQ010000162.1 GCA_021201035.1 Clostridiales bacterium | reverse complement strand
CTTTATGCGGTCTGCAACTGATTTTTACTCTATGCAACTGTCAAACGTCCGGAACAAAAAACATTACGAAAAATAAATGTTTATATTGCATCCGCCTATCTGATTGTGTAAAATATGACAGATACAGGAAATTCAGCATATATGAATCCGGTATTTATTTTTATCACATACAAACATATTCAGGAGATATCATCATGATCAGTGCAAGCAACGTAACGCTCAGAATAGGAAAAAAAGCCCTTTTCGAGGACGTAAACATCAAATTCACCGAAGGCAACTGCTACGGTCTGATCGGTGCGAACGGCGCGGGCAAATCCACCTTTTTAAAAATCTTAAACGGACAGCTGGAGCCTACAAACGGCAGCGTCACCATCACACCCGGGCAGCGTCTCTCCTTTCTGCAGCAGGATCACTTTAAATACGACTCTTTTTCTGTACTGGATACCGTTATCATGGGAAACCAGCGGCTGTATGACATTATGAAGGAGAAAGATGCAATCTACATGAAAGAGGACTTCACCGATGAAGACGGCATCCGTGCCAGCGAACTGGAAGCGGAGTTTGCCGATATGGACGGATGGAATGTGGAGTCCGACGCAGCCACGCTCTTAAACGGACTGGGCGTGGACACCGAGCATCACTATGACATGATGAGTGATCTGCCGGGCGCCATGAAGGTAAAGGTGCTGCTGGCGCAGGCACTGTTCGGCAACCCGGACATCCTGCTCCTCGACGAGCCGACCAACAATCTGGACCTGGACGCCATCGCCTGGCTGGAAGAATTTCTGATCACCTTTGACAATACCGTCATCGTTGTATCTCACGATCGCTACTTTTTAAATAAGGTATGTACCCATATCGCGGATATTGATTATGCGAAAATCCAGCTCTATGCCGGCAACTACGATTTCTGGTATGAGTCCAGTCAGCTGATGATCCGCCAGATGAAGGAAGCCAACAAGAAAAAAGAGGAAAAGATTAAAGAACTGCAGGAGTTCATCTCCCGCTTCTCCGCCAACGCCTCGAAGTCCAAACAGGCGACGTCCCGAAAGCGTGCTCTGGAAAAGATTGAACTGGATGAGATCAAACCGTCCAGCCGGAAGTACCCCTACATCGACTTCCGCCCCGAACGCGAGATCGGCAACGAAGTGCTTTCGGTAGAAGGTATCAGTAAAACGATCGACGGTGTGAAGATTCTTGACGATGTCACCTTTACGGTTGGACGCGAGGATAAAATTGCGTTTGTCGGCAGCAACGAGTTTGCAAAAACCACTCTGTTCAAAATCATCACCGGAGAGATGGAGCCGGACGAAGGCAGCTACAAATGGGGCGTCACCACGAGCCAGTCCTACTTTCCGAAAGACAATACAAACATCTTTGACACCGACCTGGTCATTGTAGACTGGCTGACCCAGTATTCCGAAATCAAGGACGCCACTTACGTCCGCGGTTTTCTCGGACGGATGCTGTTCCCCGGCGAGGACGGCGTTAAAAAGATGCGCGTTCTCTCCGGCGGCGAAAAAGTACGTGTGCTTTTCTCCCGTATGATGATCGAAGGATCCAACGTGCTGATCCTGGATGAGCCGACCGACCATCTGGATATGGAATCAATCACCGCATTAAACAACGGCCTGATCAAATTCCCTGGCGTATTGCTCTTTGCCTCCCGCGATCATCAGATCGTGCAGACCACGGCCAACCGGATCATTGAGTTCCTGCCGAACGGAACATTTATTGATAAAGTTACTTCCTATGATGAGTATCTGGAAAATGACGAGATGGCACGGAAGCGTCAGGTATATACCATGGCGGAAACGGACCAGAAAGATAATTAAGATCAGTAATAATAAAAACAGACTGCTGTATGAACCGAATATCATACGACAGTCTGTTTTCCAGATGGGGTAAAACGTACAGATCCGAACTTAATAAGTTCGGATCTGCATACTTCAGTGGAGATGAGGGGAATCGAACCCCTGTCCGAAATCTCAGCCACCGTACTTCTACGAGCGTAGTTGCCGTTTTTACATTCCCTCCGCCACACACCCGACAACAGGTTTATGGCTTCAGTAGCTTCATCATACGCCCATATACGCAAAGCTTAGTATATGTCGTTTCCTGCATGATCGATGCCTGACTCCCGAAGTGCAGGTGCCTCAGGTCAGACAAGCCGCAACTAGGCAGCTAATGCTAAATTTCTATCTTCAGCGTTTATTTTTAAGTTTGGCATTTAACGCATCCCGTGCGGCTCGCTTCTCCGGTTTTTAAAACCCCGTCGAAACCAGTACATCCCCGAACAGCATTCGCGGAATGATGCTGAAGATCTGCATTCGGCCGTACCAATATTATGATACGAAAACCCTTTAAAATCAGGGACTTTAAAGGGTTTCTCAGTAGCGAGAGAGAGACTCGAACTCTCAACCTCCCGGGTATGAACCGGACGCTCTAGCCAGTTGAGCCATCTCGCCATGTACTATGATTTTAAAAATCATATATATTCACCGGATGGTGATTTCCTGTTTCACAACCGCAAATATAATATATTCAGGCTGTGAAATGGGACCTATAGGGCTCGAACCTATGACCCTCTGCTTGTAAGGCAGATGCTCTCCCAGCTGAGCTAAGATCCCATTTGTCTTCCGTCCACTTCCGTTTGCCAGCGATTTTGTTATTATACTACTATGAAGCCGGAAAAGTCAAGAACTTTTTTAATATTTTTCCTTATCTCAAATATCTTCGATCTGCCAGTCAATCGGCTCCAACCCGTGCGCAATAAGAAATTCATTCGCCCTGCTGAAATGCTTACATCCGAAAAAACCACGATATGCCGAAAGCGGACTCGGATGCGGCGCTTCCAGAATCAGATGTTTCGGATTATGAAGCATACTTTTCTTCATCTGTGCCGGGCGCCCCCAGAGCAAAAACGAGATCGGCCGATCCTCCCGGTTCACCGCCTCGATCACCGCGTCCGTAAACTGTTCCCAGCCGATACCGCGGTGAGAGTTCGCCTGATGCACCCGCACGGTGAGCACCGTATTCAAAAGAAGTACGCCCTGCTCAGCCCATTTCACCAGATAACCGTTATTCGGTATTTTGCAGCCAAGATCATCGTGCAGCTCCTGATAGATATTTACCAAAGACGGCGGAATCTCCACATTCGGTTTTACCGAAAAGCAAAGCCCGTGCGCCTGTCCGTCATTATGATAAGGATCCTGTCCGAGAATCACTACCTTCACCTGGTGCAGCGGTGTCAGATGAAACGCGTTAAAAATGTCATCCGCCGCCGGGAAAATTTTCCTCGTGCGATACTCCTCCAGAACCTTTGTATATAAATCCCTGTAATAGGGTTTGCGAAACTCCGCGCTCAGAGGTTTCGCCCAGTCATTTGTGATCGGCGGCATATGTATACTCCTCTCTGTATTCTGACATATCTTTGCAGATAATACCCCATGCTCACGTATATATCTGTCAACCCGGCTCACCTGCCATTCTGCCTGATCAATACATCTCTCCTGCCAGATCGTTACTGCCTGACTGATACCCCGCGTCCCGCCAGATAATCCTTCAGATCAGCAATCTCCATCTCCTTGTAATGGAACAGCGAAGCCGCCAGCGCTGCATCAGCCTTTCCTTCTGTCAGAGCGTCATAAAAATGCTCCATCGTGCCGGCTCCACCAGACGCGATGACAGGGATAGATACGTTCTCCGATATCGTCCGGGTCAATTCAATGTCATAGCCGGCTTTCGTCCCGTCACAGTCCATGCTGGTGAGAAGAATCTCTCCGGCGCCGAGCCGGTCCGCCCGCATCGCCCATTCCACAGCGTCAATTCCCATATCTATACGACCGCCGTTTTTATAAATATTCCAGCCGCTTCCGTCCTCCCGCCGGCGTGCGTCGATAGCGACGACCACACACTGGCTGCCGAACTTGTCCGCCGCTTCCGAGATCAAATTCGGATTCATGATTGCTGCGGAATTGACGGAAATCTTGTCCGCTCCCTCCCGGAGCAGCATCCGGAAATCATCTACTGTACGGATTCCTCCGCCGACCGTAAAAGGAATAAAGACGGTCTCCGCAACTTTACGCACCATGTCAACCACCGTAGCACGAGCATCCGAAGATGCAGTAATATCCAGGAAAACCAGTTCATCTGCTCTGGCCTTGTCATAAGCCGCGCCAATCTCCACAGGATCTCCCGCATCCCTCAAATTAACAAAATTAACTCCCTTTACCACACGTCCGTTGTTGACGTCCAGACACGGGATGATTCTCTTCGTAAACATAATCCTCTCTCCCAATGGGGTCAGACCCCGCAAAAATTTTTCAATATCCGCAATCCCACCGCACCGCTTTTCTCCGGATGAAACTGGCATGCAAACACATTCCCCTGTTCCACACTGGCATGGATATGCGCACTGTACTCCGTGGATGCCTTCACGATATTCTCGTCCTCGGCCTTCAGATAATAGGAATGTACAAAATACACATACGGCTCACCGGAAAATCCATCGAAGAGCCGTCCGTTATGCTCCAACTGCAGGGAATTCCAGCCGATATGCGGAATCTTTAATCCTTCCCTGTCAGGAATACGAAGAATTTTCCCTTTCAGGATACCGAGTCCCTCCACACCCGGGCTCTCCTCACTGCTCTCAAACAACAGCTGCAGTCCGAGACAAATGCCCAAAAAAGGGATCTGCCGCTTTGCCGCTTCCCGGATCACCGGCACCAGACCAAGCTGTGTCAGGTGCTCCATGGCGTCTCCGAAGGCACCCACACCGGGCAAAATCACCTTATCCGCCTGAAGAATCTTCTCCGGCTCTCTGGTGATCAGACTCTTCTCTCCCAGAAAGGCAAGCGCCTTCTGCACACTCTTTAAATTACCGGCATCATAGTCTATTATTGCTATCATATCTCTGGTTCTCCCTGTTTTTCTCTATTTCGTACTAAGCTCCATCCAGAACTCCACACCGTCCTCATGATTGATCACACCGCATTTCTGCCCGAATGAGTCCATGATTGCCTTCACGATAGACAACCCGATACCGCTTCCTCCATATTCCCTTGTACGTGCTTTATCCACTTTATAAAACTTATCCCAGATCTGATCAATATCCTCCTCCGGAATCGGTTTTCCGGTATTAAACACACTCATACGCAGCAAATCATCTGTCTGTGTATAGAAAATCCGAATCATTTTCTCTCCCTCGCAGTGATTCATGGCGTTACTCAGGAAATTCGTGATGACTTCTTCCACCTTGAACTCATCTCCCCAGACATAAACCTCATATAAATCGTCCATATCCAGATTAATCCCCTGTTTTTCCATCAGAATACGGGAGGCGTTCGCTATACCGCTGACAAGTTCTGTCATCTCAAAGCGCTCCATCACAACCTGATCGTTTCCGAATTCCAGCTGATTCAGCGTCAGAAGCTTTTTCACCATCCGGTTCATCTTGTCCGCTTCATCGATGATGACCTCACAATAGAAATCACGGCTTTCCTCATCATCATTAATACATTCCTGCAGTCCTTCCGCATATCCCTGAATCAATGCCAGCGGCGTCTTTAACTCATGAGATACATTCGATAAAAACTCCTTTCGCATCTCATCGATCTTTGTTTTCTTCTCGATATCCTTTTGCAGACTGGCATTGGCCGATTTTAATTCGGAAATCGTCTGTTCCAACGCCTCAGACAGGTGGTTCATATGATCACCGAGCAGATCAATCTCATTGCCCGGAACAAGCTCATCCCCATCCGGGAACTCCTGCTGCGCCTGTTTAAACGACGTACCCAGACGCAGAGCCGGATCTTTTTTCCAGGCGCCGCGCACATATTTTGCGTCAAAATCAAGCTGCATCATTCTTTTTGAAATATTGGTAAGCTGCAGGATCGGCCGGGTAAAACGCCTCGCTAACAGCCAGCCCACAAAAGAACTCACCGCAATCGTAATCAATCCGATGAGCAACAGAAAACGGTTGGAAATCTGTGCACTCACACGCATGCTTTCCAGCGATGTCCGCATCAGGATCATGTCTCCGTTTCCCAGAGAACCAACCAGAATCAGAAACTCGGAATTCAGGCGGTCATCTTTTTTTGAATAAATCTGATAATCACCCTCGTCCTGCACAACCTCTGCCCGCTGCGTATCCCAGACAGCGTTGAGCAATTCCTGCCGCAGGGTATCCATATCAGCAGCAGATGAGCGAATAACGACTCCATCTGCGGAGATTACGAGAATGGTCATGTTGTTATTCGCACACATATTGTCAAATGTGACATCAAACTCTTCCGACTGAAGCAGATCATCCGCACCGGCTTTGGAAAGAGTCTGGAACGACTCTGTCATGTTTGCTTTCTTCTGCATCACATAGTAGCGCTCCAGAAATGTGGTATTCAAAACCCAGCATACCAGCACAGCGCCCGCCGCAAGCACACAGATCATCAGCATAATCTGAAGCGTCAGTGATTTTCTCTTTTTCATACTTCAAACTTATATCCGATACCCCAGATGGTCTTGATATATTCTCCTTTATCCCCGAGCTTGCTCCGAAGTTTTTTTACATGTGTGTCAATGGTTCTGGCATCTCCGAAATAATCATAGTTCCATACATGATTCAGAATCTTCTCTCTGGAAAGGGCAATTCCTTCATTCTCCATGAAATAGTTGAGCAATTCGAATTCCTTAAAACTCATCTCCACCTCACGCTGCCGGTCCAGTGTCACAGTATGGGCTGATTTATCCAGACTGATGCCTCCGATTTCCAGCAGACCTTCCGCGGAATACTGACCTGTCCGGCGCAGAATTGCCTCCACACGCGCCACCAGAATCTTCGGTGAAAACGGCTTTGATATGTACTCATCCACGCCCAGATCAAACCCCATCAACTCATCGCTCTCATCACTCTTCGCCGTCAGCATAATGATCGGGACTTTCGACGTCTCCCGAATCTCCCGGCATACCTCCCAGCCGTTCATTTTCGGCATCATGACGTCAAGGATGATCAGATCAATGTTTTTCTCATCATAAAAAAAATCCAGTGCTTCCTCCCCATTGGACGCCTCAAATACTTCAAATTCTTTTTTTACCAGAAAGTCCCGCACGAGCTTACGCATTCTGCTCTCATCATCCACAACTAATATTTTCACTTTATCCATACCGATTCCTCCACTCTCTATGATGCACTCTCACTTCTGTTTATCTTAATTTTAAAAACAGAATATGAAATCTGTGTGAAAAATCTGTGTTTTCATTTTGACAGATAAATATATAAATTGTGTGAAATCTGCGATCAGAGATTTCCTGTCTCGCTTATTCCGCAATCACTTATTCAAATGCGCGTTACTCGAATAACATACGTAAAAATTCCTCCGGTTTTTACTGATCATGTTCCGCAAACTTCCTCAGATTAACAAGCATCCGCTTTAAATCATCTTCAGACGCCGCAAAGGAAAAACGCACGCATACCGCGTCCTCCTCCCCATATGCATCGCCGGGGACACCCGCAATCTTCGCTTTCTCCAAAAGCTCATCACAGAGCTCGCCGCTGCTTTTGTCCGTATCAAACCGTACCCACGCGTAAAACGCGCCGCCCGGTGATACAAACTCCACACCAGGGATGTCGTGCATCCCCGCCACAAGCAGATCACGCCTGCGCTCATAGGCCTGCCGCATCCGCTCTGTATCGTCCGTACAGTCCAGAGCAACCAGAGCTCCCTTCTGCAGAAAGCCGCTGGTGCAGCTCATGCAGTGCTGAAACAGCTTCAGCGCCACACGATATAAATCTGAATTGCACGCCAGATAACCGACACGCCAGCCGGTCATGGCACTGCATTTGGAAAAACCGTTTACCACGATCACACGCTCAAAAAACTCCGGGAAGGACGCCATGCTGACAGCCGCATTGCCGTCATATATTACCTTTTCATAAATCTCATCCGAAAGAACATAAACATCCGGATGAGCTCTTAAAAACGCGCTGACAGCCGCAATATCGGAATCCCGCAGGATACGGCCGGTCGGATTGTTCGGATAATTCAGAATCAACAGTTTTGTCCGCTCTGAAACCGCCTCTTCCAGGGCCTCACACGTGATACGGTAATCCTCTTCATATTTTAAATGAACCGCCACCGGAACACCGCCGCTGATCTCCACAATGGACGGATAGGATACCCAGCCCGGCGTCAGCCAGATTGCTTCGTCTCCGGGATTTAAAAGTGCGCGGACGGCAATATAAACCGCCAGCTTCGCGCCCGGCGTCACAAGGATCTGATCCTTCGTAAACGGCGCACGATTCTCTTCCTGCAGCTTCCTCGCGATACGGATACGCAGATCCTCGTTTCCCCTGCTGTCGGAATAATGCGTATTACCCGCAGCCAGCTGCCGGTTCACCTCATCGCAGATCGGCGTCGGCGTCGGGAAATCCGGTTCGCCGCCGGTCAGATTGATAATCTCGCGATCCGTCTTCTGCAGTTCCTTCGTCTTCGAGAGAAGCGTCACGGATTTCGACGGCGCAACATCGCTGATTTTCTGATTGAATTCCATGTTTATCTCCTGTTTATGGG
>JAJQFQ010000116.1 GCA_021201035.1 Clostridiales bacterium | reverse complement strand
ATAGAGCACTACTTCTGAGCCGTTGGTATAATAAGAGGAATCCACACCCGGCATCACCGAAAACTGGATGGACGCCTCTGAGAGAGACGGCTGTTCAAGCGTCACCAGATAACGGCTCTCCGTCTCCTCCTCATAGGTAATCTCCCACATCACATCACGGTAGGGGCTCGCATAGGTCGTCACGGAATAGTAACCGTCTTCATCCGGCGACTGTACATCCTTCATGCCGCTCAGGTCAAAGCTTTCCAGTTCTACCTTTTCACCGTAGGAATCATATTTATACAAGACAGCGGAAACGGCCGTATACCCGTCGTCCGGTTTTACCTTCAGCGTATAGGACTCCCCGGATAAAACGCTGTAAACGCCGTTTTCATTTTCCAATGCCTCCGTATTGTCCTTTTCCGTGAGAATGGAGGTGCCGCCCGCGCCGTCCGTAACTTCGCAGGAATAGGCAACCGCATCATTTCTGTCCTCAAAACAGTAGATCCAGACTGAAAGCGACTCATCTCCTTTCAGATACATTTCATGACTGTTATCCTTCTTCTCCGTCGCGTCAACATACAGATCATGGACATTGATCTCATAAATCCCCGTGTTTCCGAGATTCCATAACCATACAGAATCCTTCCAGATATTACTGGTCAAAGCCACATCACTGCCGGTCACCGCTCCGAAAATATTGTCGTTATTGCCGATTTTTCTCATATAATTCACAAAATCATTACTGCACAGATAATAGGATCCCTGTGTCAGCAGAGAATTCAGCTGCGTCTCCTCGTAAATCAGGGAGAGCGACGACCAGTTGCCCGCACCGTTTAACATATTGGCAAAGTCCGTGCTTAGATAATAATAGGTCGATCCCTTATGTGTCATATCCTGCATCGTCAGCGACGGATTCAATCCTCCGTCCGTGCGGATCGCATAAGTCGTTCCGTCCAGAGCCGTGATAAAGGATACCTCCATGCTGCCGTTCGTCTTCTCGGCTTTCCCGTCAAACAGCTGTTGCGGCTGATTATTGAAGTCTGAGTAATCATACAGATCATGCTGCGCCTCATTGTAATCAGCATAGTAAGTCATGTCAATGACCGTCGACTCCTCATCATCCAGCCCCCGCCAGGTCGTCAGGATATCTCTGCATTCGTATGCCGCCTGATTGACTGCATTATAGCCGTAATTTTCCAGCTTATCCTGAAGCTCATTCGCCGCATTGAGCTGTACCTGACGTTCACTGGCAGTCAGATCGGTATCAGCATTAATCTCATAAAGATCCATGGCTGTATACAGGTTCAGGCAGAAAAGATAGTAATAAAACGGCATGGTAACATAGTTTAACGCTACTTCCACATCATCATGCACCTGTTCCTGACTGACACGGGTATCCTCCGAATACTGGATAAACGCTGTCAGGTAGGATGACTCTGCAGGCCCCTCCGACCATTCATCCTCGCTTTGCAGTGTGGACGACGGTTGATACACACTGATACAGGAAGCATAATCCGTAATATCCTTTGTCAGAGAAATCGTCCCATCCTTACAGTCCTCATAAAATGTCTGCAGCGGAACCAGCTTCGTCTCCACCTTCACCAGATTCTCGTCAGTAGGATCCTCCGCATAAATCTGCATGGCTTCAATGGCTTCCACATAATCTTCATAAATCTCACTGTATTGTGTGTTAAAATCATCGATTGTGTCATTATATGAATCCAGCTCCAGCTGATCCAGCGCAATGAGGATCTCCTGATTCTGTGCGGTAATCACATCGACCTTTTCCATCAGAATCTCTACATCGTACAGAATCTCCTGGCAAAGCTCCTCCACACGTTCCAATGCATTTTCCTCCGGAGAACGCATGAAAGAAAGCAGTATATTCAATCCTGTCGAATCCTCATCCGACACATCGCTCAGAGAATAAATCAGAACACGGTCGATCTGCTCCAGTGCGAAATCAAGCAGCTTCTCAAAAATCCCTCTGGCGACCTCTCCGCCCACGCTCTCTGCCTCGGCCTCCACCGTATTATACCGGTACACCGGAACGGCACACAGCGCCACACAGACGCTCAAGATCAGTGCCAGCAGGCGTTTTCGCAGTTTCCCTCTTTTCTTCATATAAATCTCCTTTCCTCTCACCCGCCGTTGCCGGAAGAATCCCATTCTGTTCTGTTTTTAATTACTCAGATCGGTCAGATAACTGCTCAGATCTACAACCGTCGAATAGAAATCGATCGTGCCGTCATATGTACCTACCATATCAGCGTCAGTGCCATCCAGATCATATCCGTACAGCTGCCTCTGATTCAGCCGGGCTGTTCCCGATACGGTTACGGAGCTGTCCGCAGATGTCGCAACGGCAGCCGCGCCAAACACATGGAAGAGAAGGCCGTTTGTATAAGTCAGCGTACCGTCAGCTACATCTGAAGCAGACGGGTCCAGAATGCTGTACGCCAGAGAATATGTATCCTTTGTAATGTTAAAAGTGCCGCTCCACTCACCGGCGTCCTGTACATCCTGACTGTCCTTCACCAAAACAGCAACACCTGTGTTGTCAGAAAAATTCACAAAAGAACTCGCTGTCACATCGAACGAGATATCCTTATAGTCATTCTGATCCGTTTCAGGCGCCGACAGGGTACCGAAATCGATCTTTTCCGGAATCGTGATAATATAGGAAGGACTGACCCCTGAGGAGGTACTCACCTCTCCCGTCACATCTGTATTGCCGTTCTGACCGCTGTCTGTCAGCGTCGGATTCGTCGCAAATACCGTCGATTGCATTCCAAGTACCAGAGATCCCGCCAGCATCAGGCCGACGCCTTTTTTCAGTAAACTTCTTTTTTTCATAAGTTCTGTCTCCTTTTCTACAAATATACCGCAGCTACTATTTTACAATCAGCTGAAACTCCGAACTTGCGCCGTTTAAAGCACTTTCATCCTCCATCGAATAACACTCATACTGTATGACAGCGGTGTATTCCCCCACTTCCAGCACCTGTGTCAGTTCTATGGTTTCAAATCCCTGTCCGGGTTCCAGATAGTCGGACTGAAACAACTCCGTTCCATCCGCCAGTCTGATCGTAATCACAAAATAACACGAATTGTCCGCGGGATTCCCGATATCAACCGTCTGAACCGTCTCTCCCGCCGTAAAAATCATGGACTCATAGCCGGGAATCTGAATGGATCCTGTCGCTCCCGCCGTATCTTCCGTATCAATATCAACATCCCAGGCAACCACCTCTCCGGCACCGTTTCCCGTACCGGCATCATTCTCTCCCGGTAAGGCCTTCCAAATAAGCAGTACCACAACAATTATAATGATCACCACAATCAAAATGGCAATAACCTTTTTTCGTGAATTATTCTTTTTTTCTTCCATGTGTACGGAACCTGTACCTTTCATTTTTATAATAGTATCTGAGTGCGGCTCCGACCGCCGCAGCAGCAGCCATCAGAACCAGCATGCGAAAAATCACGGAAGCATTCTCTCCGGTCAGCGCTCCGTTCACGAAAAACGGACGCTTCCCATCATCTGATAATCCCGGTGAAACAACCGTATTTTCCGAATCATCTGGCACATCCGAAGAACTGTCAGGCGCTGTCACCGTACCGCTTATGTGGGTACTGCCGACAGACCCTTCCTGCGCACAGATGGGAACAGCCGTGTATATAAAAAGTGTCATAACCAGTATACTTATGCAAAACCGGCATAAAACCAATCGTAACTGTCTTTCTGCTGCTTTTCTCCGTCCTGTTTCACTCATATATCTCTCCTGTCCGGACAGAAGTCACTCTTTTCCCTGAACGTCTGTGTGGTCTGTACCGAATCATTTACAATCATATCACTGTTTTTTATATTTGATAACCCTCCCTGCACGAAAATGTTTTTTACTGCACCAAAAAATACGAAAATCCGCCTTTACGCTTCGCGCATGGCAATCACAAACACTCTTTTTTCATACAATAAAGGTATAGTAAAACAAGGAGATAACCCATGAATAAGACTTTTACAGTCAGTCATGTGAATTTCGCCTATCATACGATGCGGGGAGAAATTCCAGCTTTATCTGATATCAGTTTTGATGTAAATGAAAATGAGTTTCTGGGAATCGTAGGTCCGTCCGGCTGCGGCAAATCCACGCTTCTGAATCTGCTCTGCGGTCTGCTCACGCTGGAATCCGGAACCATTTTGCTGAACCAAAAACCATTGGACGCGAAAAACCGGCTCCAGATCGGCTATATGCTGCAGCAGGATTATCTGCTGGAATGGCGAAGCATTCTGAAAAATGTCCTGCTCGGTCTTGAGATTCGCGGCGAGATCACAAAGGAATCAAAGGCTTACGCCAGACAGCTTTTAAAGCAGTACGGTCTGGATCGATTCGCCGATGCAAAACCCGGCCAGCTCTCAGGCGGCATGCGTCAGCGCGCTGCGCTGGTACGCACGCTCGTGCTTCAGCCAAAGCTCCTGCTTTTGGATGAACCCTTTTCTGCTCTGGACTATCAGACAAGACTGACCGTCGGAAACGACATCGGCAGTATCATCCGAAAACAGCATCAGACGGCCATTCTCGTCACCCACGATCTCTCAGAAGCCGTCAGCCTCGCGGACCGGGTGCTGATCCTGAGCAGCCGGCCGGGCAGCATTCGGAATATCATTTCAATCGAAATACCGGCCGGACTTACACCACTCGAAAGAAGAAACCATCCGGCCTTTAAAGACTATTTCCAGAAAATATGGGAGGAATTGCATGAAACAAAACAAGCAGAGGAATCTGTCTGATCAGGATACCTATTATAAAAAAACAGCTGCGGCACAAAAGAAAAATATCTTTATTACGAATGCTGATACTGATTGGTTTCCTCGCTCTCTGGGAGCTTGCAGCAGCACTCGGCTGGATCGATGATTTTATTTTCAGCAGTCCTTCTAAGCTGATTCTCTGCCTGAAAAATCTGATCATACAGGGCATTCTCTGGCAGCACATCAGCATCACGCTGCTGGAAACCATCATCAGCTTCCTGCTCGTCGTGGGTATTACCGTTCTCATAGCCATCCTGCTGTGGGCAAATAAAAGTGTCTCCGAGACGGCAGAGCCCTACATGGTAATCCTGAACAGCCTGCCGAAATCCGCCCTCGCCCCGCTGCTCATCGTCTGGCTCGGTTCCAACTACCGGACCATCATTGTCACGGGCATGTCCGTGGCCGTCTTCGGTTCCATCCTGAGCCTTTATCAGGGATTTATGGCGGTCAATCCGGATCAGATCAAACTCATTGAAACACTCGGCGGCAGCCGGCGAAATGTACTGACCAAGGTGGTTCTCCCATCCGGCATCCCGCATCTGTTTTCTATTATGAAAGTAGATATCGGACTTTGCCTGGTCGGTGTGGTCATCGGGGAATTTATCTCGTCGCGGCGGGGACTGGGATATATGATTATCTACGGCAGCCAGGTTTTCAAGCTTGACTGGGTGATTCTGGGCATTCTGATCCTCTGCGTGATCGCCATGGGGTTATATCAGATTCTGGTAATACTGGAAAAACATTATCTGGGGAAAATCTAAATATAAAAGTGCCGTGAACACCCAAACAGAGCACCGGATGTTCGCGGAACGTTTTTTATATCACAGGACGAACTTTTTCCTATGACAAAAAAACAGACGGAAACACGCAGGAAATTTACCTTCCCGCCGGTTTCCGTCTGTCAATATCTTACCTGAAGCTCTTCACCCAGTTCACAAGGGAATCATGCCAGATATTTTCATCCACCGTCCGGCGCATCTCATCAGTCACCGGCCCGTTCTTCGCCATTTTCTCAAGGACAGCCTGCTGCAGTTCCTCTACCGACATTTCCTCATAGGACTTTGATAACGGAACCTTCACCGGCTGTTTGCGGACGATATCTTCACTGCAGGTTTCTGATTGTCCGGCACCTGACTCTGTGCCTGTATCTGCCGGCTCCTGCATCTCACCCGGCTCAGTCTGCATAACATCCGGCTCCTGCGCCTCATCCTGTTCAGCCTGCATGGCATCCGGCTCCTGCTCCTCGTCCGGCACGGCCTGCATGACATCCTGTCTATGCACCGAAGCTGTCTTCAGATTATCCGACAAATGAATGCCCTCCACAGTCTGAACATTCTCCTGCATTTGTCGGATATCATCCTTTTGTCTGTCAGATTCTTCCGCATGCTCGATGTTTGCATAGGATCTGTCCTCTTCTGTCTTCACGGTGCACGGATCATTTGTCTCACCATCACACACCGGAATCCAGATCTCGCCGCTATTCGCCTTCACATTCACCGATATCCTGCCGCCGTTCACCGGCACTGTCTCACCGCCAAGTGCTCCGGCATACGCCGCCGCGTTTCCTGCCGGCAGCTCCGCCCGGGTATCCTGATCGTCATTGTTTACCGTCACCAGAACCGTCCGCCCCTCAAAGCTTCTGGAAAACGCATACAGCCGGTTGGTCAGGATCAATTCCTTATAATCACCGTAGGAAAGAGCCTTCTCAGACTGGCGCACCGCTCCAAGCGCGGCGATCAGTTTCGTACAGGGGCAATCCGTGACCGCATTTTTATAATCCTCCAGACGCAGGGCCGGGCGCAGAGAATCATCGGAAAACCGCTCCTTTCTTCCCTCAATACCAAACTCTGACCCGTAATAAACCGACGGTATGCCGGGCAGCGTATACACCAGAATATGTACCGGAGTAAAATGCGCCTTATTGTTCAGCTTCGTATAAATCCGCTCCACATCATGGTTATCGGAGAAATTATACAGTCTCAGTCCGCCCGGTCTGCCGCCCATATCATAAAGCCGCTTTACCGTATGGGCAATCTCGAAATAATTGTGATCATTGTGACCGGAATACAACGCCTTGTGCAGGTGGTAATTCGTTACCGAGTGCAATGTGCCTTCGTTCACCCAGCGGCTGTATTCTCCGTGGATTACCTCTCCCATCAGCCAGAAATCCGGCTTAACCTCATTCGCTACACCGCGAAGCGCCTTCATGAAATCCATATCCAGCACGTCCGCCGCGTCCAGACGAATGCCATCCACATCAAACTCGCTGACCCAGAAACGGACCACATCGCAGATATAAGCAACCACCTCCGGGTTCTTCTGATTCAGTTTCACGAGAAGATTGTACCCGCCCCAGTTATCATAGGAAAACCCGTCGTTATATTCGTTATTCCCCCAGAAATTCACATTACAGAACCAGTCCCTGTAACGGGAATTCTCACGGTTTTTCTTCACATCCTGAAACGCGAAAAAATCTCTCCCGACGTGATTGAACACGCCGTCAAGAATCACACGCACACCCTGATCATGGCAGTTCGCCACAAAAGCTTTCAGATCCCCGTTCGTACCGAGCCGGCTATCCAGCTTCCGATAATCCGTCGTCTCATATCCGTGACCCACCGATTCAAACAGCGGTCCGATGTAGAGCGCATTGCAGCCGATGCTGCGGATGTGCCCGATCCAGGGAAGCAGCGTATTCAGCCGGTGCTCCGGCTCCCCATACGAATTCTGCTTCGGAGCTCCCGTAAGCCCCAACGGATAAATGTGATAAAAAACCGCTTCGTCATACCATGCCATCTCAAATTCCTCCCATCAAACATCTTTATCATAAACTTCCACAGGCTGCTGACGCAGCGCGCCAACATCCATGAAAGCTGATTGCTGTCTCACTAACAGAACATACAGCCTTCTCTAAAATTTTTCCGAAGATTGACACTCCTTTTTATTGTAACTGTTCCTCACATATTTTCAATATGGATTTCAAAAAAATTTCTGTTTAAGGCAGTCAAATGTCAACCAGACACTCAATTTATGGTTGACATTTGACAAGATAAAGAATATACTGAACGCACATACAGATTTATTACATAGGGGTATTTTATCTATGAAAAAGAATTTTTCCACACAGGAACTCACAACCATGGCGTTACTGGCTGCGCTTTTATGTGTATCGTCCTATATCAGCATTCAGCTTCCGTTTTCGGCTGTTCCGATCACGGCGCAGACTCTTGTCATCAATATGATCGCCCTTCTTTTGAAGCCGAAGAAAGCCGGTATCACCGTTGGCATCTGGATTCTGCTCGGACTGGTCGGACTTCCGGTTTTCTCAGGCGGGAAAGGCGGATTCGGCGTGCTCGCGGGCGCGACGGGCGGCTACATCATCGGCTACCTTGCCGCTGCGATCATTATCTCCCTGTTAAAAGGAAACAAAAATAAAATCGTTCGCAGCACGGTCTCAGTCATCATCGGCATACCAATCATTTACGCAGTCGGCGTTCCGTGGATGAAAGTCATCCTGAATCTCGGCTGGCCGGCGGCGCTCACAACAGGGCTGCTTCCGTTCCTTGCCGGGGATATCATCAAATGCATCGCGTCTGTTTATATCTGCAAACCGTTGTATCGTGTTGTTAATGTATCGGACGAGCAGGTTCAGCTTTCCACGAAAAAACAGAAAAAGGAGAAACAGAAAAAGGATCAAAAAAGCGTTTGACTTTTTATTCACAGTATAGTATAGTCCTGTCTTTGACAGCTGATACAGTCAGGAAATCGCTCCAAGCCTTGAAA
>JAJQFQ010000178.1 GCA_021201035.1 Clostridiales bacterium | reverse complement strand
TAGACTTTCTCCGGATGGAAGCAGGCACTGGTTCCCGTCAAAGCAGCGCATTTACCGTCTCTGACAGAATCTTTTCCCCTGGCAGTGAGATTCCCCCTGCATACGCCTCCGCCTCTGCCATACGGAATCATCTGCTTTCGCAGCAGACATCTCTTCCGACAGACACAGAGCCATCCGGAATATCCGCTCTGCAAAACACGGTCCCTCCCGACCTATTTTGTGTTCTGCAGCGCGCACGCCAAAAACATCGGTTTCTTTGCGAAGATGATTTTTCCGACCTGCTTCACTATGCCCTGATCACGAACAGAGATCATCTGGACGCCTTCGGATTGTCCGGTCCGGATCTGGCGAATCGCACAGGAAATCTGTTGGAAAAATTTGAAAACTGGACGCAGTTTACCGCACTCCTGAAATCCAGAAATCAGACGTATACTGCCGTCAGCCGTTATCTGACCCACCTGCTGCTGCAGATCAGCCGAGAGGATTTTGCACTCGCCGGAATGTATACACACGCCCCCTACGCAAGGCTGCTCGGTTTTCATAAATCCGCGGCTCCTCTGCTCACAGCCATCCGAAACCGCTCGGAAATACCCGTTCTGACCCGGCTCGCCGTGGATGCGGCAAAACTCAACGAGAACCAGAAACACCTACTGGATCTGGATATCCGCTCTTCTGAAATCTATAAGCGTATTCTGTATACAAAGTCCGGCTGCATTCTCAAATCGGAATACCGCCAGTCGACCATCTGTCTGCCTTGATTTTTAAACATTTTGACTGATTTTTGCCGATTTTTGCTCAAGTTTTTCTTGCATTTCAACAATTTATTACCTATACTAAAAGAGTAGTATATTTTCTGATGCATCCACGTCAGAAACAATCCATATGTACTCTCTGAACCTGCTGTGCCCGTGGGAGTACATCGAATCAGAAAGGGGAATTTACATGAGCACGAAAGTACAGATTAAACCCTTTAAAAAAGTGCTGGTGGCAAACCGCGGTGAAATCGCAATCCGCGTGTTCCGGGCCTGTAATGAGCTCGGTATCTCGACCGTCAGCATTTTTTCAAAGGAAGATAAGTACGCACTCTTCCATTCCAAGGCAGATGAGTCGTATCCGCTGAATCCGGCGAAGGGACCGATCGACGCCTATCTTGACATCGACACCATCATCAAGATCGCGCTGAACGCGAACGTTGATGCCATCCATCCCGGCTACGGATTTTTATCAGAGAATCCCGACTTCGTCGACGCCTGCGAGAAGAACGGCATCGTCTTTATTGGACCGACCAGTAATATCATGAACGCCATGGGAGACAAGATCTCCTCCAAGAAAATGGCAATCGAGGCCAACGTACCCATCATTCCGGGCGTTGACTACGCGATCAAGGATATCGACAAAGCCAAAGAGGTTGCCAAGATGGTCGGCTTCCCGATTATGCTGAAGGCATCGAACGGCGGCGGCGGACGCGGCATGCGTATCGTCAACCGGATCGAAGATCTTGAGCAGGAGTTCAACGAGGCTAAGAATGAGTCCAAGAAAGCATTCGGCGATGACAAGATCTTCATTGAGAAATACCTGCGCGGGCCGAAGCACATCGAAGTACAGGTACTCGGCGATAACTACGGCAACGTCGTTCATCTCTTCGACCGTGACTGCTCCGTACAGAGACGTCACCAGAAGGTTGTAGAGTACGCTCCGGCTTTCTCCATTCCGGATGAGACCCGTCAGATTATTTTCGACTCCGCGATTCGTCTATCCAAGAATGTCGGCTACCGCAACGCCGGTACACTTGAGTTCCTGGTGGACGAAGAAAACAATCCATACTTCATAGAGATGAACCCGCGTATTCAGGTGGAGCATACCGTCAGCGAGATGATCACCAATATCGATATCGTGCAGTCCCAGATTCTGATTGCGGAGGGATATCCGCTGGATTCCGAAGAAGTCAATATCGCTTCTCAGGATGACATCAAATGCATCGGTTATTCCATCCAGACCCGTGTCACCACGGAGGATCCCGGCAACAACTTCCTGCCGGATACCGGCGAGATCACGGTTTACCGCTCCGGCTCCGGAAATGGTATCCGTCTCGACGGCGGCAACGCATTTACCGGTTCTGTGGTTTCCCCTTACTACGACAGCCTTCTGGTAAAAGCGATTTCCATCGACCGTACCTTCGAGGGCGCAGTGAAGAAATCCCTGCGTGCCCTGCGCGAGATGCGTATCCGCGGTGTGAAGACGAATATCCCGTTCCTCATCAATGTGCTGAACCATCCGACTTTCATCAGCGGAAAGTGCTACACCACATTCATCGAGGAGACGCCGGAGCTGTTCAACCTGCATATCAGCCAGGATCGTGCAACGAAGATCGTCGAGTTCCTCGGCGACCGGATCGTGAACTCCGGCGTGAAGGACAAACCCGCGTTCGAGAACCGCGTCCTGCCGGTATATGACAAGACAAAGACCGTTTACGGCGCACGCGACCGTCTGCTGAAGATGGGTCCGAAGGACTTCACCCAGAGCATCCTTGCTGAGAAGAAATTATATGTAACCGATACGACTATGCGTGACGCGCAGCAGTCCCTGCTCGCCACCCGTATGAGAAGCAAGGATCTGTGCGGCGCTGCTTATGCAACAAACGCATTCATGGCAAACGCATTCTCTGTAGAAGCCTGGGGCGGAGCTACATATGACACCGCGTACCGCTTCCTGAAGGAGTCTCCGTGGAAACGTCTGGAGCTGCTTCGTCAGCGTATGCCGAACACCCTGATCCAGATGCTGCTGCGTGCCTCGAATGCCGTAGGCTACAGCAACTATCCGGACAATGTTGTAAAACAGTTCATCGAGGTTTCCGCTGAGCACGGCATCGATGTCTTCCGCGTTTTCGACAGCCTGAACTGGGTTGAGAATATGAAGATGCCGATTGAGGAATGCTTAAAGACCGGCAAGATCGTTGAGGGAAGCATCTGCTACACCGGCGACATCACCAGCCCCGATGAGACGAAATACACACTGGATTATTATGTAAAGATGGCTCTGGAACTCGAGAAGCTGGGCTGCCACATCATTGCAATCAAGGATATGGCCGGCCTGTTGAAACCGCGCGCAGCCAAAGAGCTCGTTTCCACCTTAAAGAGCGAGCTTCACGTTCCGGTACATCTTCATACACATGATTCCACCGGAAACGGCGTCAGCAGCGTGCTGATGGCAGCCGAGGCAGGCGTGGACATCGTCGATCTCGCGATCGAGTCCATGGCTTCCATGACCAGCCAGCCGTCCATGAACGCCGTTGTTGAGGCACTTCGCGGCAGCGAGCGCGACACCGGCCTTGACTTTGAGGAACTGGATGAGCTGAGCCGCTACTACGGTCGCATCCGCAAGGTTTACGAGCAGTTCGAGAGCGACATGAAGTCCCCGAACGCCGAGATCTACAAATATGAGATCCCCGGCGGACAGTATTCCAACCTGCTCGCGCAGGTAACCAGCATGGGTTCCGCGGATGAGTTCGAGTCGATCAAGGCTCTCTATAAGGACGCCAATGATCTGCTCGGCAACATCGTAAAGGTGACGCCTACCTCCAAAGCAGTCGGCGACCTCGCGATCTTCATGTTCCAGAATGGTCTGACAAAAGACAATATCCTGACAGCCGGTGCTTCCCTCTCCTACCCGGATTCGGTTGTTTCCTACTTCCAGGGTATGATGGGCCAGCCTTACGGCGGATTCCCGACAGAGCTGCAGAAGATCGTCCTGAAGGATATCGAGCCGCTCACCGACCGTCCCGGCAAAACACTCGAACCGGTTGATTTTGACGCGATCAAACAGCATCTGATCGATGAATTCGGCTACGGTGACAAGTCTGAGGAAGTCATGAAGCAGAAATCCATCAGCTATGCCCTGTATCCGAAGGTATACGAGGATTACTGTGAGCACTTTGAGATGTACAATGACGTGACACGTCTGGAGAGCCACGTATTCTTCTACGGCCTGCGCAAGAACGAGGAGACTTATCTGGATATCGGCGAAGGCAAGAGGCTCCTGATCAAATATCTGGAGATGAGCGAACCTGATGAGAACGGCGTGCGTATCCTGACCTTCAGCGTCAACGGCATGCTCCGTACCGTCAAGGTTCAGGATAAGAACCTCGAAGTTAAGGCAGACAGCAAACTGAAAGCGGACAAGAACAACCCGCAGCACCTCGGATCCTCCATCCCGGGTACCGTCGGCAAGGTTCTGGTAAGCGAAGGCGATCCGGTGACCGTCAACATGCCTCTGATGACCGTCGAGGCCATGAAGATGGAGACCACCGTCGTATCCACAGTCAACGGTACGGTAGACAAGATCTACGTAACGCAGGGTGATTCCGTACATCAGGATGATCTGCTGATCTCCTTCCATATCGCAAAGGAAGAGACAGAAGAAGAAGCTGAGTAAATCATCTCATTAAACATTTCCTATGATATGAAAGAAGCCCTCACTGCATGACACGTATCATGCAGCGGGGGCTTTGTATAATTTCCGATATAAAATTTAACCACCCTGCTCAGAAAATACGGCGCACTATTTAAAGTTATTTCTAAACAGTTCCTTACCCGCGTGCCTCAACCGCCTGTTTTGCAACCTCCGCGCAGGTCGCCGCATCCGGCGTATAATAATCCGCCCCGATTTTCTCCGCGAACTTTTCATTCACCAGCGCACCGCCGACCATCACAATGTAACGGTCCCGGATTCCCTTCTCCTGCAACAGATGAACTACTGCCTCCATATTCGGCATCGTCGTCGTCAGAAGCGCCGACATCACGATCACATCCGCACCGACTGCCTCCGCCTGCTCCACAAACGACTCCGGCGCGACATCCACGCCCATATCCGTCACTTCGAAGCCGACGCCTTTTAACATCATGGCCACGAGATTCTTACCTATATCGTGCAGGTCACCCTTCACGGTGCCGATCACGACCTTGCCCACCGGTTCATTGCCGGCCTCCACCAGAACCGGCTCCAGAATGGCCAGTCCGGCATTCAGCGCACGGGCCGCGACCAGAACCTCCGGCACAAAAACTTCATTATTCTTAAACTTCTCACCGATCACCATCATGCCGTCCAGCAGTCCCTCATTCAGAATCACAGTCGGATCCTCATGCTCATCCAATGCCTGCTGCACCAGCTTTTTTACATTCTTCGCTCTTCCCTTCTGCAGGAAATCTGAAATCTCCTGAATCGTGCTCATCGTATCTCCTCTCAAAATCCGTGTACTTCCTCAATCACGCAGGTGTGATGTTTTTTAAACAGAAATATCATTTATAATCATGCGGAATCCATTGTTCCCGGAATTTAAATAAGCGCCCATTTATCCCGTCCCTCCTGAATGAGACAAGTAAAAAATACATTACAGAAAGAATAACATATTTATACGGTAAATTCAATTTTATTTGCAATAGATCAGTATTTTTCAAAACATAATACAGCTGAAATAAGTCACTGTATTCTCTCCGTTGATATAGTTTATCCCGACCGTCTGAGCCAGCCTGTATACCTCCATGCCGTAGCTCTCCACCGCCGGATACACCTTATCCGGAAAGCGGCAGGGTGCGTCCGGATACGTACAGACAGGACATCGGTTACAGCCGCCTCCGGAAAGGATCAGCAGATCGGATCCCACTAAAACCCTGAAACATGTGATAACGTTCCGGTTTATCATCTCATGTGATGTCTGGCCCGCCATCATCCCCTCGAAATCGTAAGAGTCTTCGATATCATGCTTTGTAGAGTAGACAAACACATTCCTGTATCGAAAAATCCTCTGACGGCACTCTTCTACCGTGCCGACCGCCGGCGGACAGACCCATCTCCCGCCGTAACGCCCGCAGGAATTTGTCTCACACAGATCGCGCACCTCCTGATGAATCACAAGCTGATCCGTGGTAGTAAGACCAAATTGATGAATCTGAAGCTCCCGCTGTTTTGCAGCAATGATATTCTGCAGTGTATTCTGCTCCGATTTTTCATTCATTTCAGACATTTCATATAGACTCCATGATTCCGCCGGTCTGTTCATTCTTTTCACAGGCAAAGGACGAAAACAATTTTACTCCGGGAACAACATATATTCCATATAAAATCTGCTAAAATCAGCATCTGAAGCCAGAGGAACCTCCTCCGACACCCGAATCAGCTGATCCAGCCGCTCTTCCGACTGCGTATCCCGCAAAAACTCTGCCGCCCCGCGAAGCGCACTGTCTCCCACCGCAACGGTCTTCTCCAGAAGCTCTTCCGGCAGCAATCCGATCCCCGCCGCCTTCCGTAAATCAATCCTGTCGCCGAATCCCCCTGCCAGAAACAGCGTTCCGATCTCACTGTATGTCACACCGTAACGAAGCAGCAGCGTTTCCAATCCGGCGCGAACAGCCGATTTCGCCAGCTGCACTTCGCGGATGTCCTTCTGTGTGAAAATAATATTCTCACCGGACGAAGATCTCGCCAGTACAAATCCATCGTCAAAATACGCCTCATCCAACCGTCCCGTCTCGTCCATCCACTCATGTTTCAGCAGCTCATAAACTGTCTCTATGACACCGGTGCCGCAAAGGCCGATCGGCGCTTTCCCTTCAATCGTACGGCAGACTATGTCCCATGCTTCCGCACCTGTACCGATGCGGACAGAATCATCGTCCCCGTCAGAACTGCCGGCTGCCTCCGTATCTCGTATCTCCACCCGGCTGACCGCGCCCGGCACACTTCCCATGCCGCAGGAAATATTGCCTCCCTCAAACGCCGGTCCCGCCGCCGTGGATGTCACCATGATCTTCTCTCTGTTCCCGACAGCCATCTCTCCGTTGGTGCCTAGATCAATCAGCACATTCACCTGATCCGTCCGGTCAAAACCGCAGGCCAGCAATCCCGCCGCGATGTCGGCGCCCACATAAGCGGAAATGCCCGGCAGAAGGATGATCTCTGTCCCAAAAAAATCCGCAAACGAAACCCGCGTCAGGCTGATATCTACCGGTTCAAACGGATACACCCCCAGTGTCTCGCAGGAATATCCCATCAGAATGTGTCCCATTGTCGTATTCCCCGCAACAGCAATCCTTCGAATCTGCGTGGATGCCGTACCGGACCCATGCAGGAGCCGAAGCATATTCTCATATAGATCCTGACGGATACAACGGCTCAGTTCCGACAAATGTCCCTCGTTCGCCGCCTGAATCCGGGAAATCACATCCGCGCCGTATGCGCGCTGGTGATTCACGCCGGTCACGGTATGAATTACCTGTGCGTTATCACATGAAATCAAAGACATTGCCAATGTGGTAGTGCCTATATCGACTGCTATATCATATCGGCGATCTCTCAGCACCTGTATGTTTTGCATATCACCCTTCAGATCATGTGCCGGCTCTGTTCGCGTCTCATCCGATCCGCTCTGTCTCGACGCTTCATCCCGGCCGGCCGTCACAACCGCAAAGTCATCTTCATCACCGGAAAGAACCTGTACCCTGCAGCGCCCCTCCGGATAAGACTCACAGGCCAGACGCATGCCGCCCGCCAGTTCCTCCTCCCGGAAGAATCGCCGGTCTGCCGCCGTTGCCTCTGTCACTCCGGACAGCATCCGCACCCTGCATTTGCCGCAAAGTCCCCTTCCGCCGCAAACCGCATTGATATAAATATGGCTGCGCAAAAGAGCAGAAAGAAGAGACTCTCCCTTCTTCCCTTCTATTTCTATCTCCGAATATATGCGTTTTCTGATTTCCTGATTCTCACGGTCCTGCTGCTTCAATTTCATTATCTCCACGCTGTTTAGTGTAACACATATTATTTTTATTCACAAGCAGCTTCTCCCTTTTAAGATTCCTTTACCGTAGCAGTGAACATATCCACTTGCTCAGTTTCCGGTCATCGTCAGCACAGATTCCCATCCGCAGCCGTCACGCAGCTTCCGGATCTGTCTGTTCCCTGACCCAGCGAAGAAAAGTGGAATGTGATATGCCGAGAGATTCTGCACCCTCTCTGATCGTAATCTGACCATCCAGATATTTGCCCATTTCAATAAAAAATTCCGGTGTGCGTTCTTTCGGCGGACGTCCGAATTTCACGCCCTTCGCCTTCGCCGCGGCGATTCCTTCCTTCTGCCGCTGGAGAATTTTCTCACGTTCCAGCTGCGCAAAACAGCTCATTACTTCCAGAAATATGGCACTGATCAGCTTCGCCGTCACTCCCGTAATCCCGGTTCGATGATTCATAAACGGCATATTCAGAACGGGCATGTCCAATACGACAATGTCCACATCCATTTTCCGCGTGATTAACCGCCACTCATCAATAATCTCATCATAATTGCGCCCCAAACGATCAATACTCTTGATCACGAGAGTATCTCTGGCTTCCAGCTTCGTAAGAACCTCCTGATAGGCCGGCCGGTTAAAATCTCTGCCGGAGAAACCATGATCAGCGTATATGTTTTCCCGCGGGACACCGTACTCATCCATGGCGATCCACTGCCGATCGAGATTCTGCTCCTGTGTGCTGACCCTGATATATCCGTAAATTTTTTCCATTTTCGCACTCCTTCTTCTGTGAGGTAATTTTATTTTCTCATCACCTATCTATATTACTATGAAAGTGTCATCAATAGACAGACAGATGGGGGTGCTCGCACACCCAGA
>JAJQFQ010000232.1 GCA_021201035.1 Clostridiales bacterium | reverse complement strand
CCGGTTATCAATGAATTTCCCCTTTGTATGGAATGTGAATTTATCAGATATCTTGATGGTGAATATGGATGCGGAGTTATCGGCAGAGTTGTGAATACGACCGCCGATGAATCCGTTATGGATGGTGACAATGTAGACATTTCAAAAGTTTCTGCCATTGCCTTTGACCCATATACACACGGTTATTACAAAGTTACTGAGCGGGTTGGAAATGCATTCAAAGATGGATTGAAGCTAAAATAACTGCGGAGGCAATGTATGAATTAAAATGTGTTCAGACATGATTGCTTAAAAAGAAGGAGATAATTATTATGAGAGCAGAATTAAAAGAGTATCAGGCTGTTGAAGAAGCTGCAATGAAATTTGTTAAAAGTGTTGCTGAAGGAAACAGCAAGTATGCAAAAGAATTGTTCATTGATGAAGCAGTCCTGTTTGGGTATCTTGACGGCGAATTGGAACATGGCTCCATTGAACAGTTTTATCACAATGTCGACACGGTGCCCGGCGGAGATAATTTTAAAGCTCGCGTAGATGTCCTGCTATTGGAGGAAACACTGGCCGTTGTTCGTGTCCTTGAGCAGGGATGGGGGAACCGTATCGATTTTACTGATGTGTTGCTTCTGTTAAAGATGAAGGGTGAATGGAAGTGTGTAGCAAAGGCTTATAACCAGAATTCTGATACGATTCAAAAGAAATAACTTAATGATATCGTGTAAGTTGGAAATATACACATATCATTTATGATTAAAAGAGTCAATAGAACATTTTTACAGAGCATCAGCCATATCGACTGGTGCTTTTTTCATTCATTGAAGGAGGCGATCAATCATGGCAATATACCATTTTTCCATGAAGATTATAGGACGCGGCGGAAAAAGCAGGCACGGGCATAGTGCCGTGGAAGCTGCGGCCTACCGGAGTGGGACAAAGATTAAAAATGAATGGAGCGGGATAACCGCTGATTATAGTAGAAAAAAGGGGGTTGTATATTCAGAGATCATGCTGCCGGCCAATGCGCCGGCTTCTTTTTATGACAGGGCTACCCTCTGGAATTCTGTTGAGATGTGTG
Source organism: Clostridiales bacterium (assembly GCA_021201035.1). GTDB lineage: Bacteria > Bacillota > Clostridia > Lachnospirales > Lachnospiraceae > Eubacterium_I. The sequence continues at coordinate 7,596 of JAJQFQ010000232.1, read as the reverse complement.
AAAAGCGGCGCGACTCCCAACTTGCCAGAGATATTGAAGTATCTTTGCCGAAAGAGCTTCCACTCTCCGAACACAAAAAGATCATGCAGGACTATTGCAGCCAGTTTGTTGATGCCGGAATGTGTGTGGATTTTAATATTCATGACTAAGGAGATGGCAATCCGCACTGCCATATCATGCTGTCGATCCGTACATTGGATAAAAACGGGAAGTGGCTTCCCAAGAGCCGGGAGGAATTTATCCTGGATGAAAACGGCGAGCGTGTCCGCGGTTCAAACGGCAGATGGAAATCACGGAAAGTGAACACGGTTGACTGGAACAGCCGGGATAACGCAGAAAAATGGCGTGCTTCCTGGGCAGATACAGTAAACCGCTATTTGGAGAAAAACGGATTCGAGGAGCGGATTGATCACCGGAGCAACGTTGAGCGTGGGCTAGAAGAGATCCCATCGATTCACATGGGGCCCGCCGCGTGCGCGATGGAAAAGAAAGGTATCCGGACAGAACGCGGCGACATCAACCGTAAGATCCGTGAAGCGAACCGCCTACTCATGGAGATCCGGAAGAAGATCAACGGTTTGAAAGAATGGATATCCGTACTCCATGAGGTAATGAAGGAACTTACGGAAAAAGACAACTCTCCCGCCCTTTCTGATCTGATGCTACAATATCTGGAGATAGAGAGACAACGTGTGGAAAAATATTCCGGTATGTTCCAGCTCAAACATTATGCGGAAATGGCCACTGAGGTGATGGAGACGCTTGATCGGCTGAATGACGAAGGCATCTGTACTCTGGCCGATCTGGAAGCGGCACTCTCCGATGTAAAAGGAAAAAGCGATTCCGTCCGGCAGAGCCTGCTTACAAAAGAAAAGCGGATGAAGGAACTGCAAAAACTGATTGAGCGCGGCGAACAGTATCAGGAAAACGATCTTTTCCACGCTGGATTTCCTGGCAGTAACCGATCATTCCAACTCCTTTGACAACGCGTCTTCCGATTCCGTTATGTGACCGCCGGAACGGTCAACTCGGATACGGCGTTCTTCGACTGCATCTACCTTCAGGATGAGACCGGCGGCATCGATATTTTCCCTTACGCGGAGAGCGGGTTGGAGATTGGCACCTATGTGGAAGTGACCGGTTATCTGGCAAGATATCAGGGCGATCTGGAACTGAAAGTCATTTCTTCCGAAATTCTGGATGATGAGAACTTACAGATTCAGGATCCGACATTGTTGTCTTGTGAGGATGCGAGCGACTATGAGACAAACGGCGGTCTTCTGATTCAGGTGGTGGGAAGCGTAAAAGAAGGGTCCGTCTGCTATAATTCAGACGGCACCGTGGCCCAGTTTATCGTAGAGGATGAAACCGGGGAGACAAAGATCTTCATTGACGGATATGTGCTCTCCGGCACCACGGGTGAGAACAGTCTGAGCAACTATATCACAGATGGCGCGGCGGTGAGTGCGGTCGGTGTGCTTTACATGCATCCGGAGGTGCTTGTGGATGAGTCAGATGAGACTTACGGAACGGAGGTAGCGGTTTTGCGGGTGCGTGACTGTGATGAGATCATTACGATTTCCGATTCAACGTATCAGCTGGGCTCCGATGCGACGGCATCCGTCATCTCCAGCGGAAGGGTCTCTCAGCTTTCCAGCATTGCTGTGGATGGCACTGCGTTTGAAGCAGGCAGCAGTGATTATACGCTGAATTCGTCCTCCGACGGCGGCACCATTGTGACATTTCCATCGGATTATCTGGAGACGCTTACAGCGGGCAGTTTTACTGTAGCACTGACGTTTACGGCGAACGAAAGCTCCTATACCGTGGAGAATGTGCTGACGGTAGCATCGGCGGCCAGCGGAAATAACGATGATAGCAACGATGACGACAACACCGGCGATGGAGATAGCGGAGACACAGGCAACACCGGAGACACGGGTGACACCGGGGATAGCAGCGATACCGGAAGTGATGATAACGATGGCGGCAGCACGGCTGTTGCGACAGTTACCGTTTCCGGCGGCTCGTATGTGATCGGCAGCACGAGCGGCGCGGTGATTTCCTGCGACGGAGCCCCGTCGCAGCTGACAGAAAGCAAGGATAATCTGTTATGCATATCAGAAAGTAAAAAAGCCAGGTTGTCCGCATTTAGGGGCTAAAAAACCTAGGAAATACAAGGTTTTGCGCCGCATTCCAGATTTTTTCCCAGTCCGCAAGAGGTGAGTGCTAATTTTTTGAAAAAAATTTCCGAACTCAACAGAAAGACATGAACACACTGAGTCCGGTTACTGCTACAAAAAATGATTGTGAAAAGGGGATTTTCGGAATATAATAACAAAAAGAAAAGGGGATTTTCGGCATAACCGGGAAGATAAAAAGGGGGATTTTCGGCAGGGAGGAGCGGCGGTATGATATTTGAGCGAAAATTATATCAGAAGATGCTGAAATTGAAGAAAACCGGATTCTTTTTATCTCTGATGATCATATGTTTCCTTGTCGCTGTCCTTGCAGCAGGATGCGGTTCTTCAAAAACGGCGGATGATGCAACAGAGTCTGCCGCAGTCCGGAGCGGATCAATTGACAGTTCTGAATTGTTATCAGAGGATGATGAGGAATCAGACGCTGCCTTTGAACTGCATGTTCTGGATGTCGGCCAGGGACTGAGTGTTCTGATCGAGTCCGACGGGTATTATATGCTGTATGATGGCGGCGGACGGGCGTATTCATCCTACGTTGTCGCATATCTGAAGCAGAACGGTATTGATACGCTCGAATATCTGGTTGCATCGCATTATGATGAGGATCATATTAACGGTCTTGTCGGCGTCTTAAACACGGTAACCGTGGAGACCGCGCTGACGCCCGATTATACAACGGACAGTGACATTTATCTTTCGTTCAGATCCATGCTTGAAAGCAACGGGGCATCGGAGATTCATCCGACAGCCGGGGATACGTTTACTCTCGGATCTGCTGAGATACAGGTTTTCAGTCCGGCGGATTATTTTTATGATGATGAAAATGACAATTCCATAGTCATGCGTATTGTATACGGAGACTTCAGTTGTATACTCACCGGTGATGCGGGAACGGAAGCCGAAGCGGATATGATCGCGTCCGGATATACGCTTGATTCTGATCTGTATGTCGTCGGACACCATGGCAGCTCATATTCATCTTCCGAAGCTTTTGTCAATGCCGTATCGCCGGATTATGCGGTGATCAGTGCGGGAGCGGGCAATTCATACGGTCATCCCACGGAGGAAACATTGTCTGTGCTGAAATCGTCCGGAGCGGAGCTATATCGTACGGATGTGCAGGGGGAGATTATATGCTGTACAGACGGAACGGATTGCCGGTTTAATGTTGACAGCACTGATAACTGGCTGTCCGGATCAGAACTGTCATCTGCGGAGTCCGGATCAGAATCGTCTTCTTCAGATACTGTTTATTTCAGTACGGCGTCCGCCGGGGAGGACTCCGAGCCGCAGGAATATGTGCTGAATACGAATACGATGAAGTTTCATTATCCGGACTGTTCCAGTGTTTCCCAGATGAATGATGCAAATAAAGAGGTTGTTACGGAAAGCCGGGATATACTGATACAGGAAGGCTATGATCCCTGCGGCAGATGTCATCCGTAGCTGTGATATGACACTTTCATAATAAAATTTTTCTTAAATTTTATAAAAAGGACTTGAAGATGACGTAACGTCACCTTATATAGTATGATAAAAATACAGATTGCAGAAGAAAGGAGCAACTTTCATGAAAGGAATCATTCTGGCAGGCGGTTCAGGTACGCGGCTTTATCCATTAACAATGGTGACGTCGAAGCAGCTGCTTCCGATTTATGACAAGCCGATGATTTATTATCCGATGTCGGTTCTGATGAACGCCGGCACCCGGGATATTCTGATTATTTCCACACCGCAGGACACGCCGCGCTTTGAGGAACTGTTGGGAGACGGAAGCCATTTCGGTGTTCACCTCTCCTACGCAGTACAGCCGAGTCCGGACGGACTGGCGCAGGCATTTATCATCGGCGCCGATTTTGTCGGAGACGACACGGCGGCCATGGTACTCGGGGACAATATCTTCGCGGGACACGGATTAAAAAAGAGGCTGAAAGCAGCGGTAGAGAACGCGGAGTCCGGGAAGGGAGCCACTGTGTTCGGTTATTATGTGGATGATCCGGAGCGTTTCGGTATTGTAGAATTTGATCATAATGGCAAAGCGATTTCCATTGAGGAGAAACCGGAGCATCCGAAGAGCAATTATTGTGTAACCGGCCTCTATTTCTATGACAACAGGGTTATTGAGTACGCGAAGAACCTGAAACCCAGCGCCAGAGGTGAACTGGAAATAACCGATCTGAACCGGATTTATCTCGAAAACGGTGCCCTGAATGTAGAACTGCTCGGACAGGGTTTCACCTGGCTGGATACCGGTACGCATGAGAGCCTGGTGGATGCCACCGCTTTTGTGAAGACTGTGGAGCAGCATCAGCACCGCAAGATCGCCTGTCTGGAGGAGATTGCTTATTTAAACGGCTGGATCTCCAGAGAGGATGTCTTAAAGGTCTATGATCTTTTGAAGAAAAACCAGTACGGCCAGTACCTGAAAGACGTTCTCGACGGAAAGTATCAGGACGGCTTATATTGATGATACCAGGGTCAAAAGGTCATCATCAGTTAAGGCTTTTGCCCCCCCAATAATAGTTGATTAAGGAGAGAGAAGAAAATGACAATTATCGTGACCGGCGGAGCCGGATTTATCGGAAGCAATTTTGTCTTTCATATGCTGAATAAATATCCGGATTACCGGATCGTGTGTCTGGACTGTCTGACTTACGCAGGTAATTTATCTACGCTTGAACCGGTGATGGACAATCCGAACTTCCGTTTTGTTAAGGAGAGCATCACAGATCGTGAAGCGGTATACCGGCTGTTTGAGGAGGAGCATCCGGATATGGTGGTTAATTTTGCGGCGGAGAGTCATGTTGACCGTTCGATTGAGAATCCGGAGATCTTTCTGGACACGAATATCAAAGGAACGGCGGTATTGATGGATGCCTGCCGCAAATACGGCATTGTCCGTTATCACCAGGTTTCTACCGATGAGGTATACGGGGATCTGCCTCTGGACAGACCGGATCTGTTTTTTACGGAAGAGACGCCGATTCATACGAGCAGTCCTTACAGCTCATCCAAAGCGGGCGCTGACCTGCTTGTTCTGGCTTATCACAGAACCTACGGTTTGCCTGTGACGATCAGCCGATGCTCGAACAACTACGGGCCGTATCATTTTCCGGAGAAACTGATTCCGCTGATGATTGCCAACGCGCTGAATGATAAGCCGCTTCCGGTGTACGGCAAGGGTGAGAATGTCCGCGACTGGCTGTATGTGGAGGATCACTGCAAGGCGATTGATCTCATTATCCATAACGGCCGTGTGGGGGAGGTTTACAACATCGGCGGCCATAATGAGATGAGAAATATTGATATCGTGAAGATGATCTGCAAAGAGCTGGGCAAGCCGGAGAGTCTGATTACCTATGTGACTGACCGCAAGGGTCATGATATGCGCTATGCGATCGATCCGACCAAGATTCATAATGAGCTGGGCTGGCTCCCGGAGACAAAGTTTGCAGACGGCATCAAAAAGACGATTCAATGGTATCTGGACAACAGGGAATGGTGGGAGACTATTATTTCCGGTGAATATCAGAATTACTATGAAAAAATGTACGCAAACCGGTAAGCAACAGGAGGGAAGGCGAATGAAAGTATTTGTAACCGGAGTGGCCGGGCAGCTGGGTCATGACGTGATGAATGAACTTTATCAGCGCGGTTATGAGGGTATTGGTACAGACCTCGCATCGGCATACAGCGGAGCGGATGACGGTACAGCGGTGACGCGGATGCCTTACGTTCCGATGGATATTACGGACGCCGATATGGTGGATCGGATAATCTCAGAGATTCGGCCGGACGTTGTGGTTCACTGCGCGGCATGGACAGCGGTCGATGCGGCAGAGGATGAGGATAAGATTGACAAGGTCAGGGCAATTAATGCGGGCGGAACGCGAAACATCGCGCAGGTCTGCAAAAAGCTGGACTGTAAGATGGTCTATATAAGCACCGATTATGTATTTGACGGTCAGGGTACGGAACCGTGGAAGCCTGACTGTAAGGATTATAAACCGCTGAATGTCTACGGACAGACGAAGCTGGAGGGTGAGCTTGCGGTGGCTGAAGCGCTGGAGAAGTTTTTCATTGTCCGCATCGCCTGGGTGTTCGGTGTAAACGGCAAGAATTTTATAAAAACAATGCTGAATGTCGGAAAAACACATGATCAGCTGAAAGTTGTCAGCGATCAGATCGGCACACCGACTTATACGCTGGATCTGGCCAGACTGCTGGTTGATATGATTGAGACCGAAAAATACGGTTATTATCATGCGACCAACGAGGGAGGCTATATCAGCTGGTACGATTTCACCGTTGAGATTTTCCGTCAGGCAGCGGAGCTCGGGCATGAAGCGTACGGCAGAGACAGTCTTACGGTGACACCGGTGACGACAGTGGAATATGGTATATCAAAGGCGGCACGTCCTTTCAACAGCCGTCTGGACAAATCAAAACTGGCGGAAAACGGATTTACGCCGCTTCCGGACTGGAAGGATGCGCTGCATCGTTTTCTGCAGACAATGTAAAGGAGAATCAAATGTCCCAGATAAAAGTGACAAAGAATGCGGGAGGCATTCCCGGACTGTGTGTGATCGAGCCCACCGTTCACGGCGATGCCCGCGGCTATTTTATGGAAACTTATAACCAGAGAGATATGGAAGAAGAAGGCCTGGACATGGTATTTGTGCAGGATAATCAGTCGAGCTCCGCAAAAGGCGTTCTGCGCGGTCTTCATTTCCAGAAGGAATATCCGCAGGGAAAACTGGTCCGCGTGGTGAAGGGTTCTGTTTTTGATGTGGCGGTTGATCTGCGCAGCGACAGCGATACCTACGGCAAATGGTTCGGTGTAGAACTCACGGAAGAGAATAAAAAGATGTTTTATATCCCGGAGGGATTCGCGCACGGATTCCTGGTTCTGTCCGAACTGGCGGAGTTCTGTTATAAATGTACGGATTTTTATCATCCGGGAGACGAGGGCGGACTTGCATGGAATGATCCGGAGATCGGGATCGTGTGGCCGGAGCTGACCGGAGCATATTCTGGATCTGCGTCTGCTGCGGGGTACAGTCTCAGCGACGGCACGCCGCTGAATCTAAGTGACAAGGATCAGCTCTGGGTGGGCTTAAAGGATACGTTTAAATTCGGAGAAAACAAATGACGGCAGGACAGCTGACAGACAAGGGTGCGATCTGGTTTGAAAAGATCACAACCGGACTGAAGCAGTACGCGGATGTCAGGCTGGTGATGGATGACAAAAAGGCTCTCACTCATTTTAAGAGTCTGAAAAAAGAATACGGGGCGGAGAATGCGTTCGCGGATTTTTATTATTTTCGTCTGGATCCGGATGCCAGAGAGATGGTGGATGAACTGTTGGACGAGGAGGATCGTTCGTATCTGGAAT
>JAJQFQ010000024.1:7889-8676 GCA_021201035.1 Clostridiales bacterium | reverse complement strand
CAGCAGCCGCGGAGGCGGAGAGTACTGCGACGGCATCAGTGGATTCCTCATCGAACAGCAGTTCCTCATCGAACAGCAGTTCTTCAGATCAGAACAATACGTTGACGAGCAGCAGTTCCTCATCGGGCAGTAATACTTCCTCGTCGGGCAGCAGTTCCTCGTCGGGTAGTAACACTTCCTCTTCGGACAGCAGTTCGTCGTCGAGCAGCAGTTCTTCATCGGGCAGCAGTTCGTCGTCGAGCAGTAGTTCTTCATCAGGAAGCAGTTCGTCGTCAAGCAATAGTTCCTCATCGGGCAGCAGTTCTTCGACAGCCAGCGGTTCCGGACAGGCAGTTGCGAATTATGCCTGCCAGTTTGTAGGAAATCCTTATGTGTGGGGCGGAGAGAGTCTGACAAACGGAGCTGATTGCTCGGGCTTTGTAAAAGCGGTATATGCACACTTCGGTGTATCGCTGCCGCATTCATCTTATTCCCTCCGGTCGGTCGGATATGCGGTATCCGCGTCAGAGATGCAGCCGGGCGATATCGTTTGCTATGAAGGCCATGTCGCTATTTATATCGGAGGCGGCGCGATCGTTCATGCGGCCAGTGCTTCTTCGGGCATAAAGATTTCTTATAATTATGCGTACAGAACTGTTGTAGCCATTCGAAGGATATTCTGATCTTACAGATACGAATGAATAGAAGTACAGAAATATAGAGTTTCGTATTGCTTTTTTACTCACAGCCATCCGGTTTGTCCGGCGGCTGTGAGATTTTTTGTTTCATAGGAAAGACCTTGTTGTTG
>JAJQFQ010000024.1:0-7879 GCA_021201035.1 Clostridiales bacterium | reverse complement strand
TGTCGCTTATGCGACCGCGCTCGGCGCGAGAATGCGCCTTGGCGCATTCTTTTTTATATCATAGGAAGTTCTTCCTTTTCATCCCTCTTTTTGAAAATTTTTTTTGCGGAAGTTCCTTTTATCTACAGAAGATATTTTTCAAGGAACATAGCGGCGCCGTCGTTCGCAGAATCGAATTCTGTGATGTACTGTGCGCTGCTTTTGCATGTCTCCGTAGCATTTTGCAGGGCGACTCCGGTGCCGGCAAAGGACAGCATCGGCGCATCGTTGTCTCCGTCGCCGAGTGCAAGGCATTCTTCCGGTGAAATCTGCAGCAGGTCAAGTACATGGGACAGACCGGATGCTTTGGTGGCGTTTGCATGAGAGATCTCGATCCGGTAGGGAACCGCGGAGGTAATATGTACATCCGGGACGCTGCGCCGTATCGTGTTCTCGATCATGCGGTACAGACCGGCGTCTTTTAAGACCAGATCCAGACTGTCCAGATTATTCGCATGTTCAAAAATAAAATCGATGATGTAGCGATCCGGCTTTCGGGTCTGGCGGACATAGGAAACGGCATCCTGAGGTACGCCGAAGCGGGACGGATTTTGTACATAATCGGCGGAGGCATAGGCCGCACCTCTTACAAAAGCTTCATATGTAATCTGACCTTCGAGAAAAAAATTCCCGACACTGCGCATGATGGATCTTACATCGGCGGCGCGCAAAAGCTCTTCGTGGATACGTGTTTCCGTGCGGATGTCATAAATGGCGGCGCCGTTAGATGTCACTGCATAGCAGACGCCATTCTGCTCGCGGATACAGGCGGGAAAGGTGGCGTATGCCCGTCCGCTCACCGGGATCAGGGCAATTCCTTTTTCCTGTATGCGGGTCAGTGTACTTTGGGTTCGGCCGGATAAGATCTTATCATCATTCAGTATGGTAGAATCAAGATCAAACGCGACAGCTTTAATTTTAGAAAAATCTGATGACATATGCTAACCTCCTGAGTATCTGTAGAAATTGTCTTGTTTTATTGTAAAGGGTTTTAGAAAATTCGTAAAGGGATATTTAATGATTCTGTGAGCTTTCGATCTGAGACATGCAGGAGAAAAAACAAGGACGTATATTTGGGAATAACCACAAGGTATACTTTATGAACGCATCGTTTCATTTGTCTATACACGTCAATCTTAACAGTTTTTCATATGGTTTTCAATAGGTAAATTGTACATTTTTACAAGATATCTCCCTGATTTTTTGTGAATCTCAGACTGTCCATAAGGTATACCTTTTGGACGCTTCGTTCAGGCTGGCAGGAAAAGATGAGGCGACAGGATGGGGAAAAATTGTTTAGATGCGTCAGACAGCGGTCTGGAAGTCAGTGAAATTAAGATGGAGCAATATCTGGAATCGCTTTCTGCAAAGGGGAAATCAAAGGGGACAATCCAGTCCTATCGTCATAATCTTTTCCGTTTGTGCCAGTTCCTGTCAGAGGACAGGAAAATTTATCGGGAAACACTGGACACCATTCGAAAAGAAATGCTGACAAAAGGGTATGCTGCCAGTACGGTGAATTCTTTTACATCGTCAGTTAATGGATTCCTTGAATTTTGCGGCTGCCGGGATTATCAGGTGTTTGAGACACTGAAACGTGAGAAGGATGTACAGCCGGAGCTTACAAGAGCGGAATATCTGAGGCTTTTGTCTGCCGCACGTATGCTCGGGCGTGAACGGGTGTACCTGATGATCAAAGTCATTGCCTCCACCGGTGTCATGCTTTCTCAATTGCCGGAAATAACTGTGGAAGCAGCACACTCAGGAGAGATATATCTTCCCGGCAATGTGGTACATATTTCTCCGGTTCTGTGCCGGGAGCTTCTGGATTATGCCGACCGGCATGCAATCCGTACCGGTCAGGTCTTCCTGACACGTACCGGCCATGCGATTGACCGCAGCAATATAAATCGGGAAATCCGGAGTCTTGCGCAGGACGCGCGGGTACCTCAGGAAAAATGTACGCCGCTTTCCCTGCGGCGGCTGTATCAGACGACACAGCAGGGGATGCAGTCCCAGATGGAAATCCTGATGAACAGGGCCGGCGATTGCCTGATGGAGCGGGAACAGCGCGGTTACGGCTGGAATCAGCCGGAGCCGGATGGCATTGGGTATGAATGGAAACAGATGGGATAATCATAGTTATATCACAATGAATTTGCACATGGATTCTTAACACATTTTAATTAATTTTATTTAGTGTACGGTACGTATGCGTCGGTACGGATCATGATGGAACCAAAGATTCAGACCGGATGCAGCTGGGAGAATAGACAGATGAATGAATGGCTTGAATACGTTGATGAAAATAGATACCTGATACATATCGGTGAGTTGGTGAAGCTGCTGCTTCGCCATATTGTTGTCATTATACTTGTGACGTTTCTTTTCGGAGGCGGGGTTTATGCATACTCCGCCTTTTGTATTACACCGCTGTATCAGTCACATATAAAAATGTATGTGAACAATACCTCAGAATTTACCGATTCTACCAGCATCACCAGTTCGGATATTACGGCGGCACAGTCCCTTGTCGAGACATATGCCGTTGTCCTTACCAGCAAGCCGACGATTGAAGCAGTAGTTGAACAGATCGGCGCAGATTATACCTATGATGAACTCAGTTCGATGATTTCAACATCCGCGATCAATGATACGGAAGTGTTCAGCGTGACTGTGACATGTCCTGATCCTGTAGAGGCTGCGGATATTGCGAATGCGATCGCGGAGATTGCTCCCGATGAGATTGCGGAGATCGTCTCAGGAAGTTCAGTCAAGATCGTTGAATACGCCAGCGTCGCAACCACCAGCAGTTCCCCGAACAACAGGAAGAATGCGCTCATGGGCGCTGCGGTCGGGTTCATTCTCAGCTGTGCATGGATACTGATTTCCTCCCTGCTGCGGAACGGCATGAGTGTAGAAGAAAAGATCCGGAAGGACTTTAAAGATGAAGCCGTTCTTTCCGCGATTCCATATATGGGAAAGAAAAGCAAAGGTAAAAAAGGGAAACCGGTAGAAGAACAGGCGGAGCTGTGTGAGAACCTGAATTTTGCTTCGGCAGAAGCGTATAAACTGCTCAGGGAAAATATCTCTTTTTATTTTGCGGATGTCCCGGACTGCAAGGTCATCGGCGTTACATCATCTGCACGTTCAGAGGGGAAATCGACAACTTCGATCAATCTGGCCTATACTCTTGCGCTGGCAAAAAAGAAGGTCTGCCTGATCGACTGCGACTTTCGTCTCCCGTCCATAGCAAAAAGCCTGGATATTCATCGAAAGCCCGGCATGACAAACTTTCTGGTCGCGCCGTCGGAGAGTTCGAATGTCATACAGAAATACGGGACGGATCAGGTTTCCTTTTATGTCATCTCGGCGGGCGACATTCCGCCAAATCCATCTGAACTGCTGGGATCGAAGCGCATGCAGAATGTCCTGGAAATCTTGGGAAAAAACTTTGATTACCTGATCCTGGACCTTCCACCGGTCGGTGTCGTCTCGGATGCACTGACTGTGTCAAAAATTGTGGGCGGCATGCTTTTTGTGGTGCGCGAAGATCTTTACGACCGAAGAGTGCTGCGTGAAACTTTACGTAAGCTGGAGAGTGTTGACACAAAGCTTCTTGGGATGGTGGTTACCCGGTCGACATCGCAGGAAAAAGAATATAAACGCTATGGGGATAAATACGGCTATAAATATGGTTACCAATACGGTTATGGCTATGGATCAGAAGCAAAAGGTCATCCGAAGGGTGATGGCGGAGAAAAGAAGAGGCATAAATCATGATCGATTTTCATTCACATATTTTGCCTGGTATAGATGACGGCAGCGAGTCTGTGGCAGAGAGCCTGCAGATGCTCCGCACGTCTTTTCAAAAGGGTATAGAAAAAAATAGTCGCTACGCCGCATTTCTATGCGTCAAAAGAGTCCCCGGGGGAGTTTTTAGAAAAGCGGGAGGCATCCTGGTGCCGCTTGTCTGCTTCTCTTGAGAAGGACATGCCTGAAATATATGCCGGTGCTGAAGTTTATTACTATAACGGGATTTCCAGAACAGAGTGTTTGCAAAAGCTGTGTATCGGTGATAGCGGGGTTCTTCTGTTGGAGATGCCGTTTGTCAGATGGTCAGGGCGCATGATTAATGAGGTTATTGCACTTGCACAGGGTACAGATTGTACAGTGCTGTTAGCCCATATTGACCGGTATATGCATTTTCAGCCGCCGGATATATGGGACACTCTGGAGGATAACGGGGTGCTGTTTCAGGTAAACGCGTCGTATTTTCTGGACGGATGGAAGTCAAGACGTAAGGCTTTCGGCCTGTTGCGGGAGTGCAGGATCGCCGTCCTGGGATCCGACTGCCACAATATGGAGAGCCGTCCGCAAAATCTGGACGCCGCATACGCGGCGATTGAAAAGAAATTCGGTAAAGAGACTGTGATAGAAATGACGGAGCGGGCAGAACGGTTGTTGAAGACAGGGGGAAGAGGAAAAGACTTCTGACGCCATAATCATTACTGTTTCTTATTTTTTGTATATGCGTTTTTTAGATGTCATTACAAACGGATATGACTGCTGACGCAGTCATTACTATGTATAAAAGTCGGTTATCAGCAGATCGTCGCTGCGTCGCGGCTGTGGTGCCGGATGTTATAGCGGGGCTATGACCTGCGCTGAATGAAGCGCGGGATGGCGAAGCTATACTTTTCAGGCGGGGAAAATATAGGGGTGCCTGATCAAGAAACAAAAGAAGGATGAGTTATGTATAGAAAAGAAACAGAAGGATGGTTAAAACACTATGATTTTATATTGTTAGATCTGATCTGTCTGCAGGTTGCGTTTGTGCTGGCTTATGCGTTGAGCGATCACGGATTTCATCCGTATGGGCGATGGCTGTACCGAAATATGGGAATCTGGATGGTCTTCGCGGATTTCATTGTCTTGTTCTTCCTGAATACTTTTCACAGGGTGATCAAGCGCGGGCTCCGGGAGGAAATCATATTTACCCTGCGGCATGTGGTTGTGCTGTGCCTGCTGTCGGTTTTGTACCTTTTTATCTTGGGACGGGGTGGGGATTATTCACGCCTGGCGATGCTTTGGACGTTTCTCCTTTACGCGGTTATCAGTTATATCGTGCGTATACTCTGGAAAAAGCATCTGCAAAGAAAACGTGTATCGGGCGGAGGAAGGACGTTGCTGGTCATCACGGCGCCGGAAATCGCGGAATCCGTGATTGAGAATTTAAAGGAAAATAATTACGCCGGTTATACGATTGCCGGTATTGTGTTGATGGAATCTGATCTCAATCCGCAAGCAAATGTGACAAGGAAAGATTTTATCGGAGATATCCCGGTTGTCGCAGACAGTGAAAATTCTGCCATGTATGTCTGCCGCGAGTGGATCGACGAGGTGATGATCATCCCGCCTGAGAACGCGGATTTCCCGAAGAAGCTGATGGACGAGCTGCGCAAGACCGGCGTGACGATTCATATGAATCTGGCAAAGATATCAAACGGAACCGGGTTGAAACAGTTTGTTGAGGATATCGGCGGTTTCACCGTCCTCAGCACCAGTATCAACTATGCGTCCAGCAGACAGCTCACTTTAAAAAGGGGCATGGATATCCTGGCGGGGCTGGTTGGAAGCCTGATCACGGGGATCCTTTTTCTGTTTGTGGCGCCGGTCATCCGCAAAGAATCACCCGACCCGGTATTCTTCACGCAGGAGCGTGTGGGGGAAAACGGTAAAAAATTCCGGATCGTCAAATTCCGCAGCATGTATATGGATGCGGAGGAGCGGAAGGCGGAACTGCTGAAACAGAACAAGATGTCAGACGGAAAGATGTTCAAGATGGATTTCAACCCGAGGGTGATCGGCAACCGGATCCTGCCGGACGGAACCCGAAAAACCGGGTTCGGACAGTTTTTGAGGGATAGCAGTCTGGATGAGTTCCCACAGTTTTTCAATGTGCTGAAAGGGGACATGAGTCTGGTCGGGACACGGCCTCCGCTGGTGGGGGAAGTGTCGGAGTATGAGTTGCATCATCGGGCAAGGCTGTCCATAAAGCCGGGCATCACGGGGCTCTGGCAGGTCAGCGGGCGGAGCGATATCACGGATTTTGAGGAAGTGGTGAGGTTGGACCGGAAGTATATCAGCGAGTGGAGTTTGTGGCTGGATATCAAGATACTGATTAAGACGGTGTGGGTTGTGGCGAAGAGAAAGGGTTCATCGTGAGAGAAGCACATAATGCTGAGAGGAGTTATGTTGAAGGATGAAAGCCGAAAAAAATTCCCTTTAAAATTGCAATGCTGGGGCACAAGACGGTTCCGGCAATGGATTCTTCTCGCGGCGGCATTGAAGTTGTCGTTGAGGAGTTAGCTCATCGCCTGGTTGAGATGGGGTGCGAGGTTACCTGTTACAATCGGACGGGCTGTGATAATGGTGGGCTGACGGAGTACAAGGGTGTGAAGCTGAAACCAGTGCCGACGTTTAAGCGTAAGGGACTGGCGGCGATGACTTCATCTTTCTTCGCCACAGTGAAAGCGACGTTCGGTCATTATGATGTGATCCATTTTCATGCTGAAGGACCATGCTTCTGGATGTGGATACCGGCGATTTTTTGTAAAAAACGATGTGTCGTAGCAACGATTCATGGTGACATGGGAATAACTAGCACAGACAAAAACTCATTATTTTACCCTGATAGGGGCTTGGAACTGGTGACTGTCTGAGAGATCGAGAGGAGTTATGTTGAAATATGAAAACTGAAAAGAGAACTCCCCTCAAGATAGCAATGCTTGGGCACAAGACGGTTCCGGCAATTGATTCTTCTCGCGGCGGCATTGAAGTTGTCGTTGAAGAGTTAGCACCTCGCCTGGTTGAGATGGGCTGTGAAGTGACCTGCTACAACCGGACGGGCTGTGACAACGGTGGACTGACGGAGTACAAGGGAGTAAAGCTGAAACCAGTACTGACCTTCAAACGGAAGGGGTTGGCGGCGATGACGAGTAGTTTCTTCGCCACGGTTAAGGCTACTTTTGGTGGATATGACGTGATCCATTTTCACGCCGAGGGACCGTGCTTCTGGATGTGGATTCCAGCGCTTTTTGGGAAAAAATGTTGCATGACCTGTCACGGTGACACGGGAATAACTAGCGCATCAAAAAACTCATTATTTTACGGTAATGATGCCCACAGAGGGCGTGATTATAGATTTAGAAATGTTGGACTGTCATTTGAGGGGGCAATGTGAAAATGGGAAAACAAAAGAGCGACTCCCTCAAGATAGCAATGCTAGGTCATAAGACAGTTCCGGCAATGGACAGCAGCAGAGGTGGCATCGAAGTTGTGGTCGAGGAGTTGGCACCTCGCCTGGTTGAGATGGGGTGCGAGGTTACCTGCTACAATCGGACGGGCTGTGACAACGGAGGGCTGTCAGAATACAAGGGTGTGAAGCTGATTCCTGTTCCGACGTTCAAACGCAAGGGGCTGGCGGCGATGACCAGCAGCTTCTTCGCCACAGTGAAGGCAACCTTAGGAAAGTACGATGTGATTCACTTTCATGCCGAGGGACCGTGCTTCTGGATGTGGATTCCAGCGCTTTTTGGAAAAAAATGTTGCATGACCTGTCACGGTATAGACCATCGTCGAGAGAAGTGGCATGCGGGGTTAGGATCACACTACATAAAAATCGGCGAGAAAATGGCTGTTAAGCACGCTTCAGAGATTATTGTCCTTAGTAAGGGCGTGCAGGAGTATTTTTGGAAGACATATAAAAGAAAAACTGTGTTTATTCCGAATGGGGTGAGCAGGCCACAGATCAGAGAAGCTAAGGAGATTACGGAGA
>JAJQFQ010000029.1:6983-8685 GCA_021201035.1 Clostridiales bacterium | reverse complement strand
GCAGGATTTCGTCCTCATTTGAATCAAGATTGCGAACTCGTTTCGCAATTACCTAGTTACAGGGAACAGCCTGTCGGCCGTTTCCTTTTCTACTCGTGTAAGCTTCTGCTGACAAGCGGCTCATCCGCCGGTCAGTTCATCCAGAAGGTCAAAATAATGCTCAAATGTCTTTCGGCAGCACGCCGGATTTTCAATCACAATCCCATCTGCCCGAAGCCCCATCACCGCAAAAGCCATCGCTACACGATGATCATCAAATGTCTCAATCCTGCAGGGCCGCGGCTGACCCGGAAATATTTTCACACCGTCCGGATATTCCTCACAGGCAATGCCCGCGCGCGCCAGATTCGACACGATTGCGTTGATCCGGTCAGACTCCTGCCCGCGGATATGCGCTATATTCGTTATCCGTACCGGCGTGTCCGCGTAAGGAGCTATTGCCGCCAGCGTCAGCGCCTGATCGGAAAAATCATTCATATCAACAGCAATTCCCCGCAGTCCGGCTGTCAAACTTCCGGGCGCATCACCGTTTCCCCGATTTCCTGTCAGAATCCGGCCGGAATCGCCGTACACGGGACCCGTGACACGAATACCCTCCGGTTCGTCCTGCACTGCACAGCCCATCTGCTCCAGTACATTCAAAAATTTCAGATCCCCCTGCATCCCGTCGCGATGTACACGCTTCACCAGCGCATCTCCGCCGGTGACAGCGGCTGCCGCGTAAAAATAACAGGCTGCCGAGACATCCGGTTCAATCTGATATGACTTCCGTCGGTATACTGATCCGGGCGGCACCATATAGGCGCCGTCAGAAAACTCCGCCGTCACGCCGAACTCAGCCATCATCCGCCTGGTAATCCGAATATACGATCCATCCTTCTTTTCGCTCAGAATGTGAATCTTAAGTCCCGATGCAAACATCGGTGCGATCAGAAGGAATCCGCTCAAAAACTGCGTGCTCTCGCTGATATCCATCTGAAGCACAGCCGATTCGCCAAACGCCCTCTGTCCCTGTCCCGCTCCGGTGATGCAGACCGGCAAATGCCATGTCTCTCCCAACCATTCAATCTTCGCGCCGAGAGACAGCAGAGCTTCAAACAGCGGTTTCATCGGGCGCCGCTGCATCTGCGGGGAAGCCTGTATTCGCCAGACACCGTCCGACACCCCCAGCATGGCTGTCAGAAAACGGGCCGCCGTCCCGGCGCTTCCGACATAGATCTCTCCTTCAGATATCGGGATCCTGCCGCCGCAGCCCTGCACGGTCACCTGAGATATTTCCTCCCGAACCTCTGTCTTAAACCCCAGTGAACAGAGTGACTGCAGAAAACATCTGGAATCATCACTGAACAGAACACCATCCAGACAGACCTCATCGTTTGTCAGTGCCGCCAGCAGAAGCGCCCGGTTCGTGATACTCTTCGATCCTGGAACCTCCACCGTCCAATGAACCGGCTGCTCTGATTTTCTCACCTCATATATATGCTGCATCATGCTTTCCCCTGATCTCTCAATCATATTTCATATACTCCGCGATACCTCAGTTCGTTCCGGCAGTTCCGCTCTGCGCGGAGTCACCGGCATCAGCCGAACCCCCCGTACTGCTTCCGCCCGAACTGCCGGATCCGCCTGCATCAGAAGAATCCGTTATCCCGGAACCATCCGTCGAACCGGAAGAACCGGCGGAATCCGTTGTCCCGGACGT
>JAJQFQ010000029.1:0-6883 GCA_021201035.1 Clostridiales bacterium | reverse complement strand
TCCCGGAACCATCCGTCGAACCGGAAGAACCGGCGGAATCCGTTGTCCCGGACGTATCCGTCGAGCCGGAAGAATCCGTTGTCCCGGAACCATCCGTCGAACCGGAGGACGATCCTGCGGAGGAATCTGTCGTCGGAATATCCGCGCCGTTGATTGTCGTACCTGTATCTCCGGTCGTCCCGTCAATCGTATTCTCCGTCTCCTCTGCCGTACCATCTTCCGCGGTCTCTGCCGAATTATCCGCATCCTCCGTTTCCGTCTCCTCTTCTGCGGATAACTCATCTTCTTCCGCCTCTGTATAAGATGAACTTCCGGAGGAAGATGATGCGGAAATCTCCAGATCAAAATCCTCCTGCGGCAACCCATCTGTCATATACAGCATCGCAGCCTTCCATATATAGAGAGGATAGGTATTGCCCATCAGACCGGAAACGGTCTTCGGCGTATCGCATCCAACCCAGACCGCTATCGTATAATAGGGTGTATAACCGCAGAACCAGCCCGCCTTATAATCATTGGTTGTACCTGTTTTTCCTGCCGCCGCAATATCGGATGCGGAAGACCATTTCGCCCCCTTTGCGGTTCCTCTCGTAAGAACCCCCTCCAGAACATCCGTCATGGCATCCGCCGCTGACCTGTCATAGACGGTTTTGCTCTCCGGTTCCTCATAAATATCATCGCCATCCGAATCATAGATGGCCTCAATGCAGTCTGTCTGAGTATACTCACCGTGATTCTCCAGTGTTGCATACGCGTTTGCCATCTCCACCGTAGACACGCCATAAGTCAGACCGCCCAGCGAGGCGCTCAGCGTATAATCATCCGGAACAATCCTGGTAAATCCCATCTCCGTCACGTAAGAGAGCCCCACTTTCGGCGTGATCTGATTAAACAGCCAGTACGCGCATCCGTTCTCACTGTTTTCAACCGCCGACCGCAGCGTCATCCGGCTGCCGGACATCGATGAAATCTCCGAAGACGTACTTTCTTTCGCTGTGGTGACGTCAATATTCGTCAGCATGGATGAAGCCGTATAACCGTCATTCAACGCCGGCGTGTAGACCACCAGCGGCTTGAACGAGCTTCCCGGCTGAGCATAACCCTGATATGCCCGGTTCAGAGAATAGACATTGCTGATATCCTCCTGCGAACGTCCGCCGATGATCGCAACCACCTTCCCTGTGAGATTATTGATCACGGTCAGCGCTCCCTGCAGTTCATATATCCCGTCGTCCGTCAGATCGTCGCTGAACGAAAGCTCTTCATCAAGAATCTCCTGCAGTTCACTCTGCGCCTCCAGATCGATCGTCGTATAAATCTCATATCCTCCGGTGTAGAGCTTATGCTTCGCCTGGGCATAACACTCGTCATATTCGTCATTGTACGTCTCGTACTCCTCATCCGTCTCAAACTCATACTGAAAATCAAATCCGTCCAGCTTCATCAGATACCGTACCGCACAATTGATCGCGTAAGTAGTCTCATAGTTGTAGAATGTATCATCTTCCTCCGGTTCCGCCACTTCAATACTCTGCACCTGCGCCTCCTCGCACTCCGCCGACGTGATATAGCCGCATTCTTCCATATCCTCCAGAATCTTATCCCGGCGTGTCAGGGCATTTTCCGGCGAGCTCAGAGGATTGTAATATTCAGGCCGGTTCGGAATCGCGCACAGATACGCCGTCTCCGACAGCGTCAGCTCATCCACGGATTTCCCGAAGTAGGTATTCGCCGCATCCTCCACTCCGTAAATACCATTCGCAAAGCAGCAGGTATTACAGTAAAAGGTCATGATATCTTCTTTTGAATAATTCTTCGTCAGTTCTCTGGCAATAAAGATCTCCTTGATCTTGCGCAGCATCGTCTTTTCATTGGACAGAAACGCACTGCGCGCCAACTGCTGTGTGATCGTGCTGGCACCCTCAGCCACCTCGCCGCGGGTACGCACATAATTCAGGCAGACACGGACAATCCCCTTCATATCAATACCTGAATTCGTCCAGAAAGTACGATCCTCGACCGCCACAAACGCATTGACCACATCAGCCGGGATCTCATCATATGTAAGAAACGTGGCGTCAGTATCCTCCGCAAGTTCAGCGATCTTTATACCATCCGCGCTGTAGACATAGGTCGTCTCCGCATATTTGAAATCGTCTTCCGTACTGTTCTCAACCAGTTCCTTCGCCTCCTGTGCGATACTGAACAGTGTCTCGCCGGTTTTGGCGTAAAGCGCAAGATTTCCGGCCAGGAAAAGAGCAACCAGCGCGATACAGACGGCGAGAATCACCTTCCACAATCGGCGGAAAAAATCCTTCCGTCTCGCGATGCGCAGTTTTTCTTTATATTTTTTCTGACTCACCGGATTTTTTTTCTGTTGCATTTTCAGGCGTTTTACATGGGACTTTGTAGTTTTTCGTCTTTTTTTGGCCATGAGAATCCTCCTGTAAAATTATACGCCGTGCAGTTCGAGAGCTTAGCTCTCGAACTGTCCGGGCATTCGCCCTATGAATCCAGAACGAGTCAAATACATCTGCAAGCAGATGATTTTCCTCTTTCTGAATTCGCACGGCTCATTGCTATCAACCAGATTATACAAAAAAAGGCAACTTGTAAATCAAATGAAAAAACGTCAACGCTTTATGACCCATATCTTACCATAAAACATCGACGATTTTTATTAAAATTTTGTTTTTTGTATGTGAAATTATTTTATAATTATTAAGGTACTGAACAATTACATTATTTTTTATCGATATGATCGTGAATACAGGACGCAATCTCGTCCTTCGGCAACCCCAATACAAGAGAAAGCTCACTATATAACTCCTGTTCAGCCGCCTTCAGATAGCGTTCATCCAGCGCTGTGATCTTCTTACCCAGCGCAAGACGTTCTTCTTTCCGTGTATGCAGTGCTTTGATGATACTGACCCATACCCGGACACTGCAGGTCATCAGTGCTTCCTTATAGCTGGCCTCTCTTCTCTTCTCATCCGGCACCTGCAGCTGTTCGATCTGAGGAATCTCATCAATCAACTGACGGGCCTCCTCCTGTGACATCACGCGCCGAATCACTGCTTTCGTACTGTCGGTCGGCAGATAAAGCGTCCCTCTGGCATTCTGAACCGGCCGCATAATATAATAAAGCCGGTTTTTATCGGCTCCCGGAATATCGACAGGTGATATATCCTGAATCTGGCAGACACCCTTGCTGCCATAGACAACATACTCTCCCTTTTCAAACATTTTATCACCCCTTCGAAAAAAATGTGTTCGCAAATCATCACCATAATTATGTATATAATAACACATTTTTCTCGAAATGTCAGTAAAAAAATTAAATTGTCTGTCTATTACCGCACTTCACAGCGTGAATCGGTATATTAGCAAACAGTGCCGGCTCACTGTACTTTCCCTCTGACGCACCGGGCTGTATCATCCGGATATCCAGCCCCTCCGTATCGATCTCAACATATCTGGATATCACCCGGATCATGTCATCCCGGATCATCTCCAGCATCTCCGGCGAACAATTTACCCTGTCTGAAACAAGGAGCAGCTTCAGCCTGTCTTTCGCCAGATCACCGGAGCTTTTTTTCTGAAAAAACTTTCGAAATCCCACGGCTGCCTCCTCCTATTTTTTACGAAAACGGTTTCTCAGCTTTCCAAACATACCTTTTCTGTCTTCCAGATTTAGAAAATCCACCTCTTCTCCCTGTATCCGTCTGCTGATGTTCATATAAGCCCGTCCCGGCAGACAGTCTGAACCGGCCAGCGGCTCTCCGCGGTTTGTTGAAACCACAACGTTCTCATCATCCGGCACGGCGCCGATCAGCGGAACCGCCAGAATCTCACAAACATCCGCCACGGACATCATATCTCCGCGGCGAACCAGTTCCATTCTCAAACGATTAACGACCAGTTCCGTGCGGCGTATCCCATTCGTTTCCAGAAGGCCGATAATCCGGTCTGCGTCACGGATGGCAGATACCTCCGGCGTTGTCACGACGATCGCGCGGTCTGCACCCGCAATCGCATTCTTAAATCCCTGCTCGATCCCCGCCGGACAATCCAGCAGAATATAGTCAAACTCCTCCCTCAGCTCATCCGTCAGCTTCTTCATCTGCTCCGGCGCAACGGAAGACTTGTCCCTTGTCTGGGCAGACGGGAGCAGATACAGTTCCGGATATTTCCTGTCCCGGATCAACGCCTGCCGGACGCGGCAGTTTCCCTCCACTACATCCACCAGATTATATACGATACGATTCTCCAGCCCCATCACCACGTCCAGATTGCGAAGCCCGATATCCGTGTCGATCATAACGACCTTTTTCTTCATCTGGGCAAGACCTGTCCCGATATTCGCCGTGGTCGTCGTTTTACCGACACCGCCCTTGCCGGAGGTGATCACAATCACTTCTCCCATGTCACATTGTCCTCCATTAACCTATACTTGTAATTGGCTCAATGTATATATCCCCGCCCTTCACCGTCGCGATCTGCGGTTTTGCGGCAATCGGGGCTTTCTCCTTATGGCGGATGATCCTTACTCTTGTCTTTTTCTCCGGAATCTGAGCAGTAATGTCCCCAATCTGAAGCTGTGAGGGGCACATCTCAAGCGCAGCAACAAAACAGTGATGATTCCCCCCGGCGCCTGCCCGGGCCTGTCCCTGCAGCGTACCAAGCACAATAACGTTCCCCTGGGAAATGATCCTGGCGCCCGGATTTACATCTCCGACAATCACGATACTGGACACGCTCTCCAGAACCTGACCGGAACGAAGGGTTCCCCTGTAGAACTCGCCGTTCCTCCCGGCAATGGAATCATAATATGTATCAATCTGTTTTTTAAACATGTCCGCATGAGCTTCCTCATTATCAATCACACAGATAACCGTAATCTCCGTATGTGTCGTAATCGCTTCGATAATACGGAAAGTCTCCTCCTGCGTCAGCTCTCTTCCCTCAAAAGCGACCGCCAGCTTCGCATCACGGAAAAACTTCGCGGAATCCTCAAATTTCTCAATAATAGCCTGCAGCAGATCGGCAAACGGCATCTCCGGATCCAGGAACAACTGAATCCCGTATTTATTACTTTTGATAACTACAGCCTGTGACATATCTTCCTCCTGTCATTCTATTTCAAACGGTTATATTCCCGATTTTTACTTCTTTCTCATTATAACCATTCCGCATAAATATGCAAAGATTTTCCACCTGAAATAAAATGAAAGTATGTCAAAACCAGTTTTTCGGTTTTCATCCCTTGCAGATTTCTATTTAAGGTATATAATAAAAACTGTACGAAAAAGCATGAAAAACTTCGACAACTACGGGATTTATGTACACGCAAACGCCCCAGATCATTACAGGATTCGAAAACAGGCAGGAGTGATATTAAAAATGGAAGCAATAAAAGAGACATTTTTTACAAAGGACAGGGATTTTTACAAAACCATGTTCCGCATGCTGATCTTTGTCGCGCTGCAGAATGTGATCGCATACAGCGTCAACATGGCTGACAACATCATGCTGGGCAGCTACAGTCAGGAATCGTTGTCCGGTGCGGCGACCGTCAACCAGATTTTCTTCATGGTACAGCAGTTCGCGCTCTCCATCGGCAATACATTAGTCGCTCTGGCTTCCCAATACTGGGGCAAGAAGCAGATCGGTCCGATCCGTACCCTGACCGGCATCTCGCTGAAGCTCAGTCTCATTGTTGCCGCCTGCATCATCTTCATCTGCGGATGCTTCCTGGATCTTGTACTGCGAATCTTCACGACTTCGCCGGAAATCATTGCCGAGGGCAAATCCTACCTGATGCTCGTGATGTGGTCCTTTGCGCTGTTCATCGTCACGAATGTACTGATGTCCGTTCTTCGCGCCGTCGGCACGGTGCGGATTTCTTTCTATGTGTCCATCGTTTCGCTCATTGTAAACGTGAGCATCAACTATGTCCTGATCTTCGGCAAATTCGGCTTCCCTGAAATGGGTATCCGCGGCGCCGCCATCGGAACACTGATTGCCCGCGCGCTGGAGTTCCTGATCATCCTCATCTATCTGATCAAAGCAGACAAGAAGCTGCACCTGATTCACAAGGATATCTGGAAATACAACCGTGAATTAAAACATGACTACACAAAGGTATATCTGCCCGCCATGTGTGCACAGGTGCTCTGGGGCGTATCCGTCCCGATGCAGGCCGCGATTCTCGGACATCTCTCCGCCGACGCCATTGCGGCCAACTCCGTATCGACGACCTTCTATCAGTATCTCAAGGTCGTTGCGATCGCCATGTCCGCCACCTCTGCGGCGCTCATCGGCAATACCATCGGGCGCGGGGACATGCGGCAGATTAAATCCGAAGCCCGCACCATGTCCGTCATTGACATCGTGATCGGCGTGATTCTCGGTCTGGCACTGATCGCCCTGCGCAAACCGCTGCTCAGCATGTACGCGCTGAACGACAATGCTTCGACACTTGCCATCCAGATGATCCTGCTGCTCGGTATCGTCATGATGTTTATGTCCTATCAGATGCCGGTCAGCTTCGGCATCATGCAGGGAGGCGGCGACACGCCATTTCTCATGAAAATGAACATGATCAGCACCTGGTGTATCGTCATGCCGCTCTCCTTTATGGCCGCATTCTGGTGGAAGCTTCCGGTGATACTCGTCGTGCTCGTGATCCAGTCAGATCAGTTCTTCAAATGTGTGCCGGTATTTCTGCATTTCCGGTCGTATAAGTGGATCAAAAAACTGACGCGGGATGAACCGCAGGAAGGTCAATGATACCGTATAAAATACATAGCTGAAATCCGCGAAGAGAGGCTGAATTGAAAAAGTAAATTCTAGTGCAAGAGTAAATTCCACATGCCCTTTA